>DMKK01000015.1 GCA_003454335.1 Gammaproteobacteria bacterium
CCCTCAGTCATACAGCTAGCCGAGCATCGCGGGCCCTCGACACCAATGGGTTGCGAGTTATGCGCAGGCGTGGCCGGCGCAGAAGCCCTCAAAATCTTGCTGGGGCGCGGCAAGGTTGTCGCTGCACCGCGGGGGTTACATTTTGATGCTTACCGGAACCGGCTAGCCCGCACATGGCGGCCCTGGGGAAACCGTAACCCTGTCCAACGCCTTGGATTGAGACTGACGCGCCGACGCTATGGCAGTAAGGCACAACATGACCAACCTCTAGAAACGGCCAATTCCACCTCCAGCACGATCCGGCAAATTCTTGACATGGCTCGCTGGGCACCAAGCGGTGACAACACACAGCCATGGCGATTTGAGATCGTGGATGAGAATCGTGCCGTTATCCATGGTAATGATACTCGTGACCACTGCGTCTACGATCTGGAGGGCCGTGCCAGTCAGATTTCTATCGGGACGTTGCTCCAGACTATCGAGATTGCCGCCAGCAGTCATGGATGGGGTGCCAGCTTCACTCGTCGGGAAAATGCCCCGGAAACCAATCCCACCATTGATGTTAGCTTTACTGAGGATTCTGACATCCAGGCCGACACCCTGCTTCCCTACATTCCTGTAAGGACTGTCAACCGCCGCCGCCTGTCCACACGAGCATTAACCACATCAGAACACTCTCTACTGGAAGCTGCACCGGGACCAGGTTATCGCATAGTCTGGTTTGAGTCCTTCAGTGAACGCCTGCGATTCGCACGTCTATTATTTAATAATGGCGGTCTGCGCCTCAATCTTCCTGAAGCTTACGCAACACACAAATCCATTATCCAGTGGAACAGCCGTTTAAGTGAGGACCGCATACCGGACCATGCCGTTGGTCTCGACCCGCTTGCCCGGCAACTTATGCAATGGGCACTGGGCAGTTGGGAACGGGTAGCATTTCTGAATAAATACCTGGCTGGCACCCTTATTCCGCGCATGGAACTGGATTTCATTCCGGGGATCGCCTGTGCGGCGCACTTCCTCCTGATTGCCGATGCCCGACCCGTATCGATTGATGACTATATAAATGCAGGAAAGGCTCTCCAGCGCTTCTGGTTAACAGTTACCCGGCTGGGCCTGTCACTGCAACCGGAAATGACTCCACTGATTTTCGATTCATATATCAAAGGCAATATCGAGTTCACTGAACACAAACCGAGTATGAAGCTTGCGCAATCGCTCTCGACACAGCTCAATGACATCATTTCACCTGAGTCAACGGAACAGATGGTATTCATGGGACGCGTAGGTGCCGGCCCCGTCCCCACCGCCAGATCTGTACGTCTTCCACTGGAAGATTTACTTGTTAAAACAGCGTAGTCATTACAAGAAAGACACATACCCGCGTCGCCTGTACACCAGACCGACCACTGACAGCAACACCATCAAGGGCAACAGGGGATCCACACTACCCCGGATGCCCGCTACACAGCCACCACCGCCTCCGTCGCCACCGGAGGAAGTGGAATTCACCTGCACGTCACTGCCATCGGCAACCGCCTGCGGGTACGCCCCTACCCCACCTGGGTCCTTAACCACACCGTTGCGCTGTCCATCTGCATCATTCGGGCCACCGTCTTCCAGGGTCAGCTGCACGCAGTAATAACCTGCCTGCAATCCCGGTCGATAGTCCGCCGCACCGGGGGCCGGACAACTGTCGGGATTTCCGGGCGCTGAAGCGACGCTGTTGCGCGCATCCTCGAAAAAATCCTGCCAACCGGAATCCAGATGGTACTTGCGATACACCGCATCTGCTCCAATCGGAGCGGCCTGCGGAATAACCACTCGCACTGACTGGCCGGACTCAGGCAGACCAGTCACCTCAAAATCGAACAGGCCGCCGGGATACACCAGGTCGCTATCGGCACTGACACCGGCACTGACGCCTCCACCCGCCTGCATGGCATACATTTCGATATCCAGCATGGTGATGCCAGCGCCGTAATATCCGGCCGCCAGCGCGGTCCCGCCCAGTCGTAAACCCAGCCCCGCTTCCGTTACCAACAGGGCACGGTCAGACACGGCCTCAATACTCTGCAGGATGGCAGGATCATCAATGGCATCCAGGTAATCCGGCACACCGTCCTGGTCCCCGTCACCCTTGCCTTCGTCGGCATCGGAAATACCATCACCATCCTGATCGTTCCGGGATGACGTATCAGCCTCGGGCAGGCTGATGCTGATCAACACCTCAACGGTCACTGTCTCGGCCGGCACACCATTATCGGTGACCCTGACGTTGACGGCATACACACCCTCGGACAGCCACTGCGGATCAAAACTGAAGGTGTCTTCACTGCCGGTACCGGTATCAACCAGCCGGTTGTCCGTCAGACTCCAGTCGAAGCTGTGCCTGTCGGCCGGATTTGGATCACGCACATGGGCAATTACCATTGCCAGACCTTCCTCAGTAAAGACCACGCGGGCAGGCACACCCTGCTGCTCCACCTCAAGATCAACCAGCGGCGGCGCATTACCCTCGATCAGGGCAACTGTGTGTTTCCGGCGCGCCCCGAGTACCGCATTTGATGGCGCTTGTAGCTCGAACACCACGGTTTCATCGCCTTCCCCGGTAAAACCGTCATCCACCACATTGAAGACCCGTTTACCGGTCGTACCCGAATTGATCGTAATGACACCATTGTTGACATCATGGTCAGCCGGGTTCGTGGCACTGCCACTGACAGTGTAGGGGATTGTCACTGGATAGGCAGGCGCAACACCGCTCAGAAACACATCAACCGTGACCGCGCTGCCTTCACTGACCGTCTGATTGGCAGCCAGGTTGACCAGCGGCTGTACATTGAGCATCTGGGTGGCGCTTTTCCTGTTACCGGCCGCATCGGTCGCCGTCCAGGTGAGCCGGTGCTTGCCGCTGGTGTAAGGACCTTTTTTGTCAACAACCGGCGTAATGGGACCGGAGACCGTATCCGTGGCCTTCACATCACTCAGATCAACCTCGGTGAGATAACCCGTGGCACCGACAGTCACATTGCCCGGGATAGTGATAGCTGGCCGCGTGGTATCTCTAACGGTGATAGTCTGTTCTGCCGTCGCCCGGTTGCCTGCCTGGTCGCGCGCCGACCAGATAATCCGGTGAACACCGGGAGCAAAGGGGCCCCGCCCGCTCGCAGTCACAGTGACCGGCCCATCGACCTCATCGACGGCAGATGCCTGCCCGGCATTCACAGTAGTCAGCGGACCGGTGGCTTCGACCGTAATATCCGCGGGCACGGTAATCACCGGTGACGTAATGTCAGGTGTAATCTCGTCTGCCGGCGTCACGGTTACCGTTTGCGTGGCAGTGCCCGTGTTTGCTTCGCTGTCTGTGGCTCCCCAGGTTACATAGGTAATACCGACCGGGAAGGGTCCGTTATTGCCGGGTATTGCCGCCACGGCCCCATCGACCTTGTCCTGTGCGGTGCCCCGCCCCAGGTTTACGCTGGTCAGCGTACCGGTAGCCTGCACCGTAATATTACGCGGCGGTGTCACGACCGGTGGCGTGGTGTCCGTTATGGTTACCCGCTGGTTTGCAGTTCCGGTATTACCGGCCGCGTCGGTTGCCGACCAGACCACGGTATGCCGGCCTACAGCAAACGGACCGGTGAAATTCGCCGTCACGGCCAAGACACCGTCTTCATCATCCATGGCGCTTGCCGCACCCAGATTGACATTGGTGAGAGACCCCGTCGCCTCTTTGGTCACGGCAGACGGCGTGGTAACCACCGGTGCCAAGGTGTCTTCAACTGCAATGGTAACCGTCACGCTGGCAGTGCGCACATTACCTGCTGCATCCGTCGCACGGGCGGTTAATGTGACCTGTGCGCCGTTGGCCCTGCCGGTGCTGTCCCAGCTAAATGAATAAGGCTTCGTGCTATCGGCGCCTGTCCGTTGACCATCGACCAGGAGTTCCACACGCGCCACACTTTCATTGTCGAAAGCTGTCACATCCACGGATACCGTACCGCCAACCTCCTCACCGTTTGCCGGCGAACCAATATTAACAAGCGGAAGTTCGGTATCCGGAGAGGCACCACCGGTCGCCAACAGCACCGCTGCAGCTGCATTGACTCGGCCATGGCCGTAGTACTTGTCCCAGCCCGATCTGCCAAGATCGTCCGCACTGTTTTCCAGAACGGTTTCCACCTCATCCACTGACAGCCCCGGATTCGCCGCTTTGATCAGGGCAACCACCCCGGCAACGACCGGACTGGAGAACGACGTGCCACTACCCCAGCCATAACCGCCGTTCTCCCAGGTTGTAACAATGTGTTCACCCGGCGCAGCGATATCAATGTAATTACCGTAATTGGAAAAACCTGCCCTGGCATCGGTATCAGTAGTCGCTGCAACATCAATAATATAAGGGTTGTCGCTATAGCCATTGTCGGTATTGCTGTTACCGGCAGACATCACCAGCACTCCCCCCTTGCTGCGTAAATACTGTGCCGCCTCATTTATGGCAGCATCTGCGCCACCAATGTCATAACTGATATTCACCACTTTGGCGCCATGATCTGCCGCCCAGAGGATGCCATCGATCATATCGCTGCCATTGGCCCAGCCGTCATCGCGGTTAGTTATCCGCACCGGCATAATCCGGGCGCGCCATGCAACCGAGGCCACACCCCGTCCATTGTCGCCAATAGCGGCCACCGCTCCGGCTACTGCCGTACCATGCAGATTGACGGGTGAGGTGTCGCTGTTGTTGCTGACCACATTCCAGCCAGGCACCATACTATTCGCCAGATCCGGATGACTGCCTTCTACACCGGCATCCAGTACAGCCACCGTGACCCCGTTTCCAGTGGAGGTATCCCAGGCAGGAGACGCCTGGATTTTGGACAGGTGCCACTGGTCCCTGTAACGTGGATCATTGGGTGTAAAGGTACTGGGTGGGACCAGTGGATTCTTCTCGCAGTAATCAACATCCGGATTGTTGGACATCGCCCGCATAACCGCATCCAATGCCTGCGGCGCCACTTTAATAACACGCGTGTTGATCTGCTTCAGCTGCTTGACCGCCTGGCCCTTTGACTGACGCAGCATTTTCTCGAAGCGGGCATCTGACAAACCTGCCCGTAACTTGACAATCAATTCACCCTCCGCCCAACCGGCATTATCAGGCCGGGCCGCTACGGCTGCTGTGCTTGTCAGGCTGACAAGCAGAAGCACCTGACTGATAACTCGCATGAACTTTACAACGGGGAAAAAGGCGCCGAATACTGACAAGGGTGTGCTCCGGTGTATCTGAAAAAACACGGGATGCGATAAATACAAATTTTTCGCAATCCCACACGGTAACCCTGAACACATCGGCAGGCGTGTTATTTCACTAAGCAGGGACTGATAAAAATGTGACCGTTCTCACCGGGAGGCTGGCAAGATGCAACGGTATAGGCCCCGGGAAAACCTTTGTCAGGTATTACACAGAACGTTACGCTGGACGAGGATACTCACTGCAGAATTTAACCGCCCAGCTGCTCGTACAGCTTCCCGGCCTCATCCACACCCTGGAAATCCTGGCTCGTCCTGAGCAGGCGATCCAGCACCTTGCGGGCCTCGTCACGGCGGCCTGCCCTGGCCAGTGCGACCGCCATGTGATAGCGGATTTCCGGTATATGCGGCGCTTTCACCGCCGCTTCCTGCAGCAGTATCAAGCCGCGATTGGTATCACCATTCTGTAACAGCAACCAGCCCAGGGTATCGGTGACTGCGGGTTGATCAGGCGCCAGTTCATGCGCACGTTCGGCGTACCCCACACCAGCAGGAATACCATCCTCCTGATATAACCAGGCAAGGTTATTCAGGGCTGAAATGTTATCCGGGTCCAACTCCAGAATGTAAAGGTACTGCTCTATAGCCTGCGTACTCCGGCCCTCGCTTTGCAAGGCACCCGCCAGCAAACTGCGAACCGCAACATTCCCCGGTTCCTCGACCAGCCATTGCCCGAGCGTCTGCCGGGCAGCTTCATGCTCACCATTGTTCCGCCGTGCCTGAAAAAGTTTTTGGGCAAGTTGCGCACCTGGTTCCTTTACATAGGCGGACGCATAGGCATCAGCGGCCTGTTGGTATTCTGCCTTTGCGGTATACACGTCGCCGGCCAGTTCATCACCGTAGATTGCATCAGGATGCGACGTGCGCAGACCCTCAGCCATGGTGAGAGCGTCTTGGTAATCCTTTGCGGCAATATCCAGCTGCCCCAGCATAACCAGGGCTGCCGGGGAATCAGCTTGCAATTTGATGACCTGTTCCAGGCTGCTGCGAGCAGCCTCATTCTGTTGCTGCTTTATCTGCACCATTGCCAGCAGGGTATGGGCCATGGCTGACTCTGGCGCAACTTCAACCAGTCTGTGTAATGTAGCCACAGCCTGTTGCTCTTTACCTGCCGCCATCTGTACACGCGCCAGCGTAAGTAGTACCCGGGCATTCCGCGGGTGGTTTGCGGCAACGGCCCCGGCCAGATCCTGTGCGCGTGTTATCTCACCCTCACGTTCATAAAGCTCTATCAACAATATGGCCGGTTCCATTGGTTCCGGATGGTAGTTACGCGCCTGCTTCAGCCACTGTTCTGCCTCCCTGGGTCGCCCTTCGCGTTCTGCCAGGACAGCCAGTGGGAACAAGGCCTGGAGATTGCCCGCTTCATACTTTAATACCTTCAGATACTGCAGTTTTGCGGCAACAGTATCACCCACTGACAGGTCCAGCTGTGCAAGATTAAGATGTGCATGGGTAAACTCCGGTTGCAGCCTGATGGCGGTCTCGAAAGCCTCCCTTGCCGCTTCAGTTTCGCCATTATTGAGCAAGGCGAGCCCTTTCAGATTGTGGGGCACAGGATTGTCAGGCAGCTTTTTCGCCAGTGCATCAGCCACCGTAATGGCCCGGGTAAAATCCTCATGCTGCAGATAGCCAATCACCAGCATCACTTCGGCCTGCAGCAGGTCCTGGCCAAGATCGACAACCTGCTGTAACTCGACAACCCCTTCCTCTGTGTTGCCCTGCGCCATCATGCCGATAGCAAGCTGAGCGCGAATTGCCGTGGCATCAGGCATAATATCGGTGGCACGCTGCAAGTACTCCAGCCCCCTGTCAGCCTTGCCAGCAGCCATGCAGGCACCACCGAGCAAGGCAAGATACTGGGCATCATCGGTTACCCTGGACACGCCCGGCTCCAGAATCTCGATAGTTTTATCGGGTTCATTAAGTTTCATAAAGATCGCTGCATGCAGCATGTCAGCCTGTTGATTGCCCGAAATTTCATTCCGGTATTTTTCCAGGTGCTGCTCAGCCTGGTTAAACCGGCCTTGCTGGTAAAAAACAATGCCTGCCAGTAAATGGGCAGGCATATAGTCAGGCGCCCTGTTCAGGACTCTTTGCAGCGAATCCTGAGCCGGTTCCAGCTGCTGTTGTTCGAAAAACAACAGCGCCCGGGTGTAATGCACCATGTAGTAATCCTGATATTTCTCCTTTATCCGGTCGATTTCCGCCTGCGCTTCGGCGTATTGACCAAGCCCCATCAAGGTCATCGTTCTGGCTATGCGGGTATTCGTCCGGTCTGGCTCGACAAGCAGGACCTTATCGTATGCGGACAGCGCCGCTTGCAGCTTGCCGTCCAGGCGCAACTGACCACCTTTCATGGCCCAGGCATCAGCATTCTTCGGGGCCACAGTCAGTGCCTTGTCGACCAATGCAACACTGGCCTCGTCATCATTCTCCAACCCGGCAATACGTGCGCGGCCCAGCAGGGCATCGACCGCAGACGGCTCCAGGGCCAGTGCACGGGAGAATGCCTTATCCGCTTTACCCAGCTCCTGCTTCATCAAATATGTCTTGCCATGCAATAACAAAATACCGACCTGAAGCGGTATCGAATCTCCCTCTTCCACGCCAATCTCTTTAAGAATCCTGTCTTCTTCTCCCAGCATCAGCCAGACTTTACCCAGCGGCAACAGCACATCATCCCGGGCTGCCCCCAGCTCACGGGCATGACTCAATTCCTTTTCTGCTGAACGTATATCCTCCTGATCGAGATACACCTCCCCCAGCAACAGACGAGACGCCATATTATTCTTATCCAGCAACAGGGAATTTTTCAGCTGAATGACCGCGTGCTTGTTCTGGCCATGCTCGATATATGTTTTTGCCTCGCGCAGATAGTCGTCCGAATCCATGGCCAGCGACATGACCGGCCATAAAAAGAGTATGGCCAGAGCAATACACAAAGAGTAATCCTGAATGGCACCCCTGATTCCCTGCAGCCTGATTTCAGCCACTCGCGATGTTATCGACAGCATTCTAAATTCCCTGTTTTTTGCAGTTATTGCCACTATCCAGCCATCGGCGCTGTCGTAATATCCTTTATCTTGTGTACGACAAGGATGCCTCTTCGACCCAAGCTTGTCGCACCTTCAGAACCAACAATCAATCGTCAACATCTATTACAGTTTTAACCACTTATTTCATCAACCTTCCACGCCAGGCTTCCACTACTTCCCGGCATTCTTCATAAAAGGCATTGGCCATGTAGAACCATCCATCGATTGCCTTCAAGGCAATAACCACTCGCTGCACGAGGCCAGGGCTAGCACAACCGGGCAAATATCGTCAACAAAATTTACAATACCGATATCGCCTCATATAAACACCGCTTTCAACTAATACATCCTCAAGACAAAACCAGCTATTATCAATAGTATATTCAATGCGTTACTTGCACTCCCCGGACTTACTACAAGCATACCCATGCATTTGGCACTATTCGTGCTTATATTTTAGTCGAGAGAATATTAATAAGAGCTAATAGCACTCAACACGGAGTAGTTCAGATGAATAAAATTTCAACAATAACTGCAACCGCTGCCCTCACCCTTGGTGTAAGCAGCGCTACAAATGCTGTACCCAACCTGCAACTGGATGCACAGGACGGCACCTATGATGGCACAACCGAGACGACAGTTTGCGCCACTGCCAGTTGTGACTTCTACGCCATCGCAACCCCCCAGGGCAACGTATCAGAAGCTGAAATCCTGAATAACACCTACTATGTCTCCATTGCATTAATGGGGCCTGGTGGATCAGTCGACACGGGCGGTAGCTTTGGTTCATTTGACGTACTCGTCAATGGCATATCAAAGACGGTTCTGGTAACAGACAATATGGTCCTCGGTGTACCCCCACTGGAAACAGTGCTGGGCCTGCAAGATGCCGATCCCGGTGACCTGTCAACACACAGCATCTTCCCAACCTATTTCACCCAGGTAGCCATCGACTTTATAGCAACAGATACCATTGCCACCTACGATGTAGAGCCTGATGCAGGTTCCCCGGCAAGCAAAGTTGCAGGAACCGGTTCGTTCTATGACATAGTGCAAATCGACACGACAAATCTTGCCGAGGGTTATCAACTGCACCTGGATCTGTACAACACCGAAGTTGCAGATTGCGAGGGCCCTGGAAACCCGAATTGTGTAATCAGTGATATTGATGCAGATGACTTCGCACCTTTTTCACATGATGCAGAAACAGGCAGCACCGGCGGCCAGAGCAGCACCGGCGGTCAGAGCAGCACCGGTGGTCAGACCAGCACCGGTGGCCAGACCAGCACCGGTGGCCAGACCAGCACCGGCGGTGGCAATGTAGCGGAACCCAGCATACTGGCACTGTTGGGCTTCAGCATGCTGGGCGGCCTGCTCTTCAACCGCAAGCACAAGATCAAGGGCTAGTCCATATCCAGGCAATAACTGATCAGTAAGCTCAGAAACACCAGGGCCCCGGCAAATACCGGGGCTTTGTTGTTTCTGACAGGAATAAATGGTTCTCCATAACCGTTCACCCGCAAATTACATTAACATTGAGGCCATGAACGCTCAGACACCTCCGGCAGCAGCACAGCGACTGGCAAATATCAGCGCTTCCCTTATCCTGATACTGATAACGTACCTGTTTTATAGCCTGGTTCCCTACTATCAGGTCTATGCCTCAAAGGAACTCCAGATCTTTTCCTACCATTTCATCAATCGGGATGCGCTGCTGCTCGCTTATGTGATTTACAGCATCTTGTTGCTGCTCTATTACCTGATCGAAAATGACCCGCAAATATCCAAATCCATTTATTGCCTGCGGGCACTGAAAAGAATGCTGCGCGCGCCCCTCGACGTTTACCGCAAGGGACTGCCTCCACAGGAACGTCTGGGTCTCCTGTCCATCCTGCTCAAGGCCTTCTTTGCACCCCTGATGGTGGCATGGCTGTTCTCTCATATGACGCACATGATAGACAATGGGACCTACCTGGTCACACACTTTGAACTGCTGCAGAAAGACTTTCTGGCCATATTTAATTACCGTGGCTTTTGGTTCCTGCTCCAGCTCATCCTGTCCCTGGACGTGTTCTTTTTTACGATCGGCTACCTGGTCGAACTACCCATCCTGAAGAACCAGATCCGTTCCGTTGATCCCACCTTGTTTGGCTGGGCCGTTGCCCTGGCCTGTTACCCGCCCTTCGTTGGACTAACCGGCACAATACTGGCATGGGAACCGGTTGATTTCCCGCAATTTGAAACCCCGGCTGTACACATTGCAGTAAATTTCCTGCTCCTGGGCCTGATGGCTATTTACACCTCTGCCTCGGTCGCGCTGAATTTCAAGGCCAGCAACCTCACTCACCGCGGCATTATCGCAACCGGCCCCTACCGGTTTATCCGCCATCCTGCCTATATATGCAAAAACATGGCCTGGTGGGTCGGCTCAATCCCGGCCGTCATCGCCGGCTTCCATACCTCATTATGGAGCGCCTTGCTGATACTCGCGTCGGTTGGCGGCTGGACCATGATCTACACACTGCGCGCACTGACCGAGGAAGACCACCTGCGGAAAGTCGATGATGAATATGATCAATATTGCGAAAAGGTTCGCTATCGCTTTATCCCGGGGGTTTTATAAGACTACGGCACAGCACGGACCAGACAGTCCTCGCGCCAGGCACGGCATAAATCATGGCACTTGAATCTTGCCCCATAGCAGCAATATTAGCGGCACCCTTGACGAAGCAAGACCTGATAATCATAAAACAAAAAAGTGGCCACCAAACGGTGGCAATAGAACTGACTGCGGGTCGTCCTGCCAGTTACTTCTTCCTGCCTTTACCCTTTCCGCCACCAGGGGCAATAGCCACACTGACCGTGGCCTGCCTGCTGTTTCCTGCCGCATCTTTGGCAACTGCTGTGATCGTATGCGTACCACTCAGCTTACGGGTATTCCAGCTACAGCCAAGAGATGGGGTACCAGCACTGGAGCATTTCAGGCGGTTGTCAATGTAAACCGACAGCTGTGTCACACCAATATTATCACTTGCACTGGCATAGATACTGACGGTACCACCTACCGTACTGCCATTTACCGGATTTGTGATCCTGACAGTCGGTGCGGAGGTATCACTGACATCAGGCTGATTTTCGACATTAACCGTAACACCGGAAGCAATGCCAGTATTCCCGGCAGCATCATAGGCATAGGCAGTCAGCGTGGCATTACCGTCTGCAACCAGGGAAGAATCCCAGCTAAACCGGTATGGAGCAGTACTGTCAGACCCGACACTTCGACCATTAGCATACAGCGTAACCCGGGTAACACCGGTGTCATCCGATGCAACGACATCCACAAGCACAGTGCCATTTACAGTGCTGCTATACGCTGGCGAGGTAATTATTACCTTAGGTGCCTGTGTATCAGAAGGCGACGCCTGAGTGGCCATTTGTACCGCAACGGCCGCATTAACACGGCCATGACCGAAGTACCTGTCCCAGCCTGACGCACCAAGATCATCCGCACTGTTTTTCAGAATGGTTTCCACTTCATTCACTGACAAATTCGGATTCGCCGCCTTGATCAGGGCGATCACGCCGGCAGCCAGCGGGCTGGAAAAGGACGTACCATCGCCCCAGCCATACCCCCCATTCTCCCAGGTCGTTACCACATGCTCACCCGGCGCAGAGACGTCAATGTAATTGCCGTAATTGGAAAAGCTGGCCCTGGCGTCTGTATCGGTGGTGGCTGCAACATTGATAATGTACGGATTTTCACTACTGCCATTGTTAGTATTATTGTTGCCGGCAGACATCACCAGCAAACCACCCTTGTTGCGTAAATACTGCGCAGCATCATTTATTACAGAACTCGCAACACCAATGTCATAACTGATATTCACTACCCTGGCGCCATGATCTGCCGCCCAGAGAATACCATCGGCCATATCGCCACCATCGGCCCAGCCATCACTACGATTACTGATCCGCACAGGCATTATCCGGGCACGCCATGCAATCGAGGCCACACCGATTCCATTATTCCCGGTAGCGGCCACCGCTCCGGCAACTGCTGTACCGTGCAGGCCAATGGGCGATGTATTGCTGTTGTTACTGACCACGTTCCAGCCTGGCACCATGCTGCCAGCCAAATCAGGATGACTGTCTTCTACACCCGAATCCAGTACGGCGATAGTAACCCCGTTTCCTGTGGAGACACCCCAGGCAACGGATGCCTGGATTTTGGACAGGTGCCACTGCTCCGGATAGCCCGGATCATTGGGCGTAAAGGCACTGGGTGGAACCAGCGGATTCTTTTCGACGTAATCGATGTGCGGATTGCTGGACAGCGCCCGCATGACTGCATCCAGCGCCTGCGGTGCCACCTTGATGACATGCGCATTGATTTGCTTCAGATGCTTGACCGACTGGCCTTTTGACTGACTCAGGATTTTTTCGAACCGTGCGTCCGACAGACCTGCCAGTGGCTTGACGATCAGTTCGCCATCCACCCATTCAGGCGGGGCAGCAAAAAGACTGGTAACACCCAGACTGAAGATCACAACCAGCAACAATTTTAATTTACACACTCCAGACCTGGACATAATGAGATTTCCTCTCAATTTAAATAAAAAACGGGGGTTACGAAAAGGACAGATCCTGTGATGTGTCTTGCAACTATCCACTGTGGACATAACTTCCCGGCCATCCGGGCTAGCAGCGGGTATTTCCGTGATCTTGCGCACCGTCACACACAACCGCGCTTTGCTTGCAGCGACGGGTTATTCGAACCGGTCAAGCAAACTGAACGTTGTGTTCATGACGGCACCCTTAATGAAGTAATTACACTCACAGAAGGCAAGCATCGTGCCAATTACTTGGCGGACTTGTAACTCTTGGGGAAAGAACGAGAATTTATTGAAGCCCACCGATGATCAGTCAAAATTGTGTCGCGAGATAAACACGCAATTTTTGACGGTTTTCTGCAACCACCTGATTCTAATTACTTATCGACTGTCGCCGATTTGAGACATCTATCTGCCCTAATGCACCGCTCTGTTGTCAGGTTTCGACCACCCGCACCTCTTCATCAGGAACAGACTGCCCCTGCCCAAGATTATATTTATTCACCAGCGCATAAAAAGTGGGCCGCGTAATCCCCAGTAAAGTCGCTGCCTGCGAAACATTCCCCTTGGCATAACTCAGCGCCCGCAAAACGGCCTGACTTTCTGCCTGCTTGCGAACCTCACGCAAATTAAATGGCATGGCATCACCCGCATCAGCCTCAAGTTCCAGCGCCTGTGCAGTTATTTGATTGCCATCAGCCATGATGACTCCGCGCTTGACACGGTTGGCCAACTCGCGAATATTGCCCGGCCAGCGATAGGCCTCAATCGCAGCAAGCGCATCCTGAGTCAGTGTCATAGGCCCCTTGTTCTGCTGCTCTACCTCTTTATTAAGAAAGTGGTTTACCAGCACCGCAGCCTCACCCTGCCGCTCCCTGAGTGCAGGAATCGTTATTGTGATTTCACATAAGCGGTAATAGAGGTCCTCTCTGAAACTGCCGTTTGCTATCAGCTCACCGAGCCGCTGATGTGTCGCAGAGACAACACGCACATCAACCGGAATCTCTTTCCTCCCGCCAACACGCACGATAATCCGCTCTTGCAGGAACCGCAGCAGCTTGGCCTGCAGCGGCAACGGCAGATCACCGATTTCATCCAGGAACAAAGTTCCACCATTCGCGTATTCAATATTCCCCTGCGTCTGTTTGGCCGCTCCGGTAAAGGCGCCTTTTTCATAACCGAACAGCTCACTCTCCAGCAGGGTATCCGGTATAGCGGCACAGTTGATAGCCACAAAACGCTCTTCTGCCCGCGGACTGAGTTCATGTAGCGCGCGAGCAAGCAGCTCCTTGCCGGTACCACTCTCACCTAACAACAAGGTCGAGGCATCGGTTGGGGCTACCTTTCTAACCGTCTCGCAGACTTCCAGCATCTGCGGACTGGTTGCGACAATGCCCGACATGGGTTCATTGATGCCACGCCGTGACAATTCACTATTATCCCGCTCCAGCTCGTACAGGTTAAAGGCTCGCTCCACAATCACACCAAGTAACTTGGCATCAACGGGTTTCTGAAAAAACAACCATGCTCCCAGACCGATGGCGCGCACCGCATTCTCATGATCGTTGTTCCCGGTCACAACAATCACCTTGGTATCCGGGGCAAGGCTAAGGATCTCCTGGAGGATCGCAAGGCCTTCCCTGGCACTTCCAGGTTCCGGCGGCAATCCGAGGTCAAGAGTAACGACAGGTGGTTCATGGAGTCGCAATTTTGCAATTGCACTCTTGCGGTCCTCTGCTGTCACCACTTCGAAATCATCGAATGCCCAGCGCAGGGCCTTTTGCAGCCCCGGGTCATCTTCTACTACCAGTAATGTTTTCTTGATTTTGCTCAACCGACCGACTCCATAGATTCATGCTCACTGTTTACAGATTGATCGCGACCCTGCAGCGGCAGAATAACATGCATACTGGTCCCGATACCCGGCTCACTCTCTATCCTGATTTCCCCACCCAGACTACTTATATATTCCTTGCATTCGTAGGCACCGATGCCCATCCCGGTATCACCCTTGGTAGTATAGAACGGCTGAAATAAACGCTCCCGTACAAAAGCAGCATCCATGCCACAGCCATTATCCTCAATCAGGATCTCGACCTCTTCTCCCTTGCATTCCAGACTGACAGTAACTGTTCCATCATCTGCCGTGGCGTCCTGGGCATTCTGAATCAGATTTTCAATCACCGAGGTCATACGATCACCCTCCATTGTGAGCCACACTTCTTCCTGCTCACACTCAAAATCAGGCACAGGTCTACCGCCTGCGCAACTGTTCACGGCATCCGTCGCAATCACCACCAGATTCGTCGTCACCGGTTTACTGCCCGCCCCTCCCGTACGCAACAACTGCATAAGCCGCTGCATCTTTGCCACGGAATGCTCCATGATATCGACCGCATCGTCGATAAATTCGGGCTTGTGTTTATGTTCCGATGCAACACTTATTAACAGTGATTGCTGGGCAATCAGGTTCTTGATGTCATGCAGCACAAAGGCGGACAAACGATGAAACCCCTCAAACTGGCGGGCTTCAGCCAGCGCCTGCATGGCCTCAAGCTGTGCAAGATGGCTGGCCGCCTGGCATGCCATTGTTTTCATCAGATCGCGCAACTCCCAGTTAAACGGCACATTGGCACGTGGCCGGGTAACGACCATCA
>DMKK01000120.1 GCA_003454335.1 Gammaproteobacteria bacterium
CTGCGGTTACAGTACGATCTCGACCAGTCGGCGCCGCAGACTGTCGATCGCCTGTACCTGCAGTACATCATGAGCCTGGGTGCGCACGGCACACATTCTTACTAGGAGGGCAGGGCCATGTGGATGCGATTAACTGTTGTTGTGTCATTGTTGCTGCCGCTGTGCACGCAGGCTGCCGTCAATGTATTTGCCTGTGAACCGGAGTGGGCGGCACTGGCCAGGGAGATCGGACAGGAACGGGTGAAGGTAACCGTTGCGACGACGGCGCAGCAGGACCCGCACGCGATCCAGGCGCGCCCCAGCCTGATTGCCGGTCTGCGCAAGGCCGACCTGCTTATCTGTACCGGTGCGGGTCTTGAGGCCGGCTGGCTGCCGTTGCTGCAACGCCGGGCCAGCAATCCGGCCGTGTTGACGGGCAGACCCGGTTACATCGAAGCCGCCAGCGTGGTGAAGATGCTGGATCGCCCGGCCAGTCTGGATCGGGCACACGGTGATGTGCATGCGCAGGGTAATCCGCACATACAGACCGATCCGCGCAACTTTATCCCGGTGGCACGCCTGTTGAGTGAACGCCTGCAGGCGATCGACCCGGACAATGCCGCGGCTTACCGGGAAAACCATGCCGCATTTGCGGGGCGCTGGCGCACGGCTATCACCGCCTGGCAGCAGCGTGCCGTGTCACTGGCCGGCATGCCCGTAGTGGTGCAGCACAGTAACTGGGTCTATTTGATTCACTGGCTGGGTCTGGAACGCGTCGCAACGCTGGAACAGAAACCCGGGGTACCGCCCAGCAGTGCGGACCTGGCGAAATTGCTGGCGCAACTGGAGCAGCAGCCGGCCAGCGCCATCCTGCGTGCGGCTTACCAGAGCGAACGCGCTGCCAGCTGGTTGTCCGAGCGCAGTGGCATTCCGATACTGGAATTGCCATATACCGTGGGCGGTAATGCCGCTGCCACCAATCTGTTTACCCTGTTTGACGATACCCTTGAGCGCCTGCTGGAGCTTAGACAGTGATGTTCGATGCGCAGGCCCTGTCGATTATCGCCACACCCTTGCTGGCCGGCCTGCTGGTCATCGCAACGCACGTACCACTGGGTCGCGAGGTCCTGAAACGCGGCATCATTTTCATCGATCTCGCGGTGGCACAGATTGCCGGGCTGGGTGTGCTCATTGCACTTATGCTGGATCTGGAGATGGGTGACTGGCAAACACAGGTAATCGCCGCCGTCGCCGCCCTGCTCGGGGCGGCGCTGATCGGGATGTTTGAAAGACTCTGGCCGGAGAGCCAGGAGGCACTCATCGGGACCACCTTCGTGATGGCAGCGACCGGCAGCCTGCTGTTGCTGGCCGGTGACCCGCATGCCGGTGATCACCTTACCGATCTGCTGGCAGGGCAGTTATTGTGGGTGGACAGTGATCAGCTCGCGGCGGTTGCCGCGGTTTATGTGCCGGTGTTGCTGCTGTGGTTCCTGCTGGGACCGGGGCGCCTGCGTTTTTACCTGCTGTTTGCCATTACGGTAACGGCCTCCGTACAGCTGGTAGGTGTCTACCTGGTGTTTTCCAGTCTGATTATCCCTGCATTGGCCGTGCGCCGACTGCAGGGCGCTGCGGCCATGGCGGTCGGTTATGGTCTTGGGGCACTGGCCTTTGCTGCGGGCCTGCTGTGTTCACTATGGTTCGACTGGCCAGCCGGTCCGACCGTGGTATGGATGCTGGCACTGCTGGGCGTCGTGTTTGCCACCCTGATCAGCAACTGCCGCTGTGCTGTCGTAATACGAGAGGGTGATACCCGGGAGGAGTAATTTCCCCGGTATCTGTGAATACTCAGCGTCAGGCGCGAGTGGTGCGGATGCGCTCAAGGATGTCCTGGCGGGCCTTGGCCAGCATCGAATCGCGGTCGATGTTGTCGAGAATATTGCGAATTACCTGCTTGGGACCATCTTCGCCCCAGGAACAGCCGGCTGCCAGGTATTGCTCCGCGGCGCGTCCGACCACGTAGGTTGAGTAGTAGGCGACGGCACCCTGTGCGCCAGCCGTCAATACGGTCGACAGTCCGATACTGCCGATTTTCAGCAGGGAAGATGCCAGGTGCACTAACCAGGTGGCCCCCATCAATAACAGCAACTGCCCGCTGATGGTCTTGATCAGTGTGCCGGACTGGCTGCGTGTCATGGGCATACCGTAGACCTCTGCAAGGTGTGCCACCATGGAAACGTCGACGGCCAGCGCTGCCACCAGGTCCGCGACCGGCACCGGGTTGATGGCGACCGCGATGCCCTTGACCAGGCTGTAGTTGCGGATGACCTTTTCACCCAGCTGCTTGCGGATGGCAAGCACGCGCATGCCAACCTTGTCACTCAGGTCCCCGGCAAACAGGCTGGCGTTCAGTGCGGCCAGGGTCTTGCCTTCCGCCTCGAGAATTTCCCAGATACGGTCTTTCAATGCGGTGATATCGGGAGGCGAGTGCCGTTCGCTTTCGGTTTCCCGGCCATCGGCATCGACCTCGATGTAGATGCGCGGTGCCGGATCGGCGGATACCTCGACCAGGTTCTCGGGGTCGATGATGTGCTCAAGACGCGCCAGCAGGCTGATGCGCAGTTCCTCGCGTTGCACTGGCGTGTAGCGGTCACACTTGTTCAGTACCAGCAGCAGTGGCCGGTGTTCCTGCGCCAGTTCCTGTAATGCGCTGTACTCACTGTCGGTCATGTCACCATCGATGACAAACAGCACCAGGTCCGAGCGCTGCGACACCTCGCGGGCCATGCGCTCACGTGCCTCACCATCGATTTCATTGATGCCCGGTGTGTCGGTCAGGAACAGTGAACCGCTTTCCTGTTCATCCCA
>DMKK01000014.1:0-1898 GCA_003454335.1 Gammaproteobacteria bacterium
GGCAATCACCTCAGTGGGCATGCGTCCACTCCAACCAGGGCCGCCTTCGGGCGGCCTTTTTTTAGCCGCAGCAGGGCTCTGATATGCTAAGTTATCAGGCTCTGAACATTGAAAAATGAAAACAAACAGGAGTATTCCATGAAATTATCGATTTACCTGCCGGCTGTTCTGATCTGCTCGGCGTCAGCGCCGCTGTTGGCCGCCGAAGCCCTCAACCTCGAGCAGGAGACGACCCGTATCAACTACAGTCTGGGTTACCAGATCGGCGGCGATTTCAAACGCCAGGGCGTGGAGATGAACGCGCAGGCCGTGGTCCAGGGTATCCGCGATGCACTCTCCGGCGCCAAGCCGCAGATGTCTGCTGTTGAGATGCGCACCACCCTGACGGGTCTCAAGCGCAAAGTGGTCTCCGAGCAGCGCAAGCGCAGTGCGGTGCGGGATGTCGAGTACCTGACCGCAGGTAAACAATTCATGCAGGAAAACGCCAAAAAGGAGGGCATCGTTACCACAAAGAGCGGACTGCAGTACAAGGTGATCGAGGCGGGCGCTGGCAAGAGTCCGGGACCCGCCAGCGAGGTGACCGTGCACTATCGGGGAACCCGCATCGACGGCAATGAGTTTGATAGTTCATTCAAGCGCGGCAAGCCTTCCACATTCAAGCTTAACGGGGTCATCAAGGGGTGGACCGAGGGTCTCCAGTTGATGAAGGAGGGCGGCAAATCACAACTGTTTGTCCCACCCGAGCTGGCCTATGGCAAACGTGGCCCGCTTGCGCATCGCACATTGGTCTTCGAGGTGGAACTGATCTCCGTGGGCCAGGGAGGACGGATCTCGCCCTCTGCGCAGGCGCCATCACCGGCAAAGGAGCAGTAGGCGTTGCGCCTCTGCCTACCAGCATCACTGGCGGGTCTCGTCCTGCTGGCTCTGCTGACTGCTGCCGGTGCGGCCGACGCCGGGATATCCGCAGCGGATGATGCGCAGATAGAGATCGGCCGGCGCATCTATGAGCAGGGTGTCCTGCCCGATGGTTCTCCGCTGCGTGCCCTTCGCCCTGAGGGCATCATCCTGGAAGGAGCCCTGGCGGCCTGTGCCAGCTGTCACCGGCGCAGCGGTCTCGGTTCGATCGAGGGGATTACCATGGTTCCGCCGGTTGCCGGTCCGCTACTGTTCAAGGCTTCCAAGTATGCCACTATAGCCCTGGATCCCACACACCACTATTTGCCCAGTGCTTCATGGGAGCGGGCGATGACGCGCCCGGCCTACGACGAGCAAAGCCTGACACAGGCCTTGCGTGATGGCCTGGACCCGGCGGGCAGGGTGCTGGTGTCCCCCATGCCCCGTTATACGCTGGACGCGGAAGCCGTTGGCGCCCTGGCGGCTTACCTGCGCCAGCTTTCGGCAGAGACGCCGCCGGGTATAGAGAGTGACAGCCTGCACCTGGCGACGGTGGTCACCCCGGATGCGTCACCGGCGCAGGTAGAGGCGGTGCTTGGCGTCGTGCAGGCCTGGGCGAAGGGATCACAGGTCTCCGGTATGGCCTGGGAGATCCACGTGTGGGAACTCTCGGGCTCTCCGCAGGAGTGGGAGCGGCAGTTGCATACACTCTATCGAAAGCAGCCGGTGTTCGCTGTGCTCTCCGGGGTAGGAGCGGTTGAGTGGCAACCGGTGCATCGCTTCTGCGAAGCCGAACGCCTGCCCTGCATCCTGCCTGTGCTGGAGGCTGCACCGGAGCCTGGCGAAGACCATTACTCCATCTATTTCTCGCCCGGGATCAGGCTGGAGGCGGCCCTGCTGGCGCGTCACCTGGAGATGCAGAACAGTGTTAAGGATGCGCCATCCCGCATCGTCCAGGTCTATGCAGATGCTAGCGGCGCCTACGCCGTAGAGGCCCTGCGCGC
>DMKK01000014.1:1926-6439 GCA_003454335.1 Gammaproteobacteria bacterium
CTCTCCGGCCTCTCCGCGGATGATGCACTGGTGTTGTGGCTGCGCCCGTCCGAGATTGAGCAGCTGGTGGCAAGCTTACCGGCCGGCCCGCCTGCCGGAGAGATATTTCTCTCCGCACTGCTGGCGCCGCCCGATGCCCTCTCCCTGCCGCCGGCCTGGAAGGTACGCCTGCGCTATCTCTCCCTGTTCGATGATCTGAGTGTGCAGGGGGAGGTCGCGCATCTGCGGCTGGCTCGCTGGCTTGAAATGGCTGGCCTCTCCGGGCATGAGAGTGAGCGGCGCCTGCAGGCTGACGCCTATGCCGCCAGCGCCCTGTTCAATACCGCCCTGGGCGCGATGATAGCGCGCGAGGTGCGCTGGGGCAGGCTGCCGTGGAGTCGTGAACACCTGCTGGAATCCCTGGAACGGGTAGTGGACAAGTATGATGACGGCACCGGCTTCGTGGACCCGGACAGCCATGTTGCATTCTACGGACGCATGAGCCTGGCCCCAGGGCAGCGCGTGGCGGTTCGCGGCGGAACCCTGCTGCGCTACGCTTCGCCCGATTCCGAGCGGCTGGTCCCCGTCGGCAAGCGTATCGTGCCCTGAGCCATCATTTCAGAGGAGTTGGATGCTGGTTCCAGTAATGCTTGGAGGCATCGAGGAGTTAGATGTGGCCATTTTCGGTTCAGGGATCTCCGGGCGGGGCCTCGATCGCAATAAGTTCGATTTCGTAGATCAGGTCCCGTTTGCGCAGCATTCCTTTCCTGATGAAGCCCAGAGAAGCTGGGATGGTTACCCGCCAGTTATCGCCCACGCGCATCAAAAGTATCGCCTCTTTGAGTCCCTGGATCACGATCTGGTCGACTCGCAGATGGGCGGGGCCGCTTTCCGCATCGGTGCTGTCAAATGTAACGCCGGTGGCTAAAAAGCCACGATAGTTGACTGCCACAATGTCCTGCTGCCCCGGTCGCTTGCCGTCACCTGCTTTGAGTATCTCGTACTGCAGTCCGCTGGGCAGCACGACGACACCGGGGCGTTGGGCATTGAGTGCGGCATAATCATCGATATAGGCTCCTTCCCGCGCCGGTATTTTACTGCCCGGTCGCGATGATGCCGTGCTGCTTGCCCGCGTACTCGAGAGGGCATCCAACATCCCCCTTAATACGGATTCCATGTCGGGACTTTTTCCCTGGCTATGGAGTTCCGCCAGCTGTACGCCGAAACGATAGCCGGCAGCGTAGTCAGAATTTTCCTGCGAGGTGTTCGGATCTGCAGAGGCAGCGTTTCCGCCAGTAGCGCTCCACAGGCTTACACTGAATGCTGCGGCGATGATAAGCCTTCCGCCAGCATGGCGGCGTTGCACACTGACTGCAGTGCATACACTTTCTATGATCTTATTCATGATCTCACCTCTGTTTCCTTAATCAGCAAGCGCCAGACCACTGGGCACGCTCGTCGGTATATCATCGCGATTATCGACGCTGCCGGGATCTGTCAGCGCGTTCAGAAAATCAATGATTTGATCGATATCGCCGGGGCTGTACGCCATGCCATCTGGCAGTTCGGTAGACGCTGCAATCTCCCTGACACGGAGTGTATCGTTCATCACGATAAAGTCCAGTGCATTCAGGTCTTCGCGCGATGGCAGCCATGCCTTCGATGGCATTTCGGCTCATGGCTTTTTTGTCACCGCGCAGATAGCGGTCGAATGGAGAGTTGTCTGCGCGCCAGAATACCCGCTCGTACGCCGAGATGGCGTTTGCTGCGTGACCATAGGTGATATCCGAGGCATCATCGATATCCTCAAAGGCATCGATGAACAGCTCCACATAGCCGTTTTCTGGAGCACGTAAACGCTCTGCCAACAGCTCCCAGACGCCTGTGAGATTACCCAGCTCAGCTAGGACTGCTATGGGGTTTTCATCCCCCTGACCGGCCATCTCTGTTGCAGAAGTCACTGGAAACATGGCCTGGCAAGCCAGGATGTTCTCCAGGTTGTCGGGTAAATTATTGCCTGCAGGCGTCTTGCAGCCGCTGGGATATGCATCATCCAACTCAACCCGTCCGTCGAGAAACATGGCGGTGAATTCCCTGGCCCCTTCGTTCCATACATGCGGTGAGTTTCGTGGCACACGTTCAACGACAGCATCCGCGCTGGATCCGGTGTCACGGGTCATTCCCAGTCCATTGCCACCCTCGCCAATCGGCAGGGAGAGTCCGTCACCGGTGTTTGTCATAGGATGGTGGCAGGTAGCGCAGGAGATGTTCATGTTGCCGCTGAGGATCTTGTCGAACATGAGGAACTTGCCGAGCACCACCTTGCCTTCATGCGGTGCGCCATCATCAATAAAATCACTGTCGCTCAGCGGCGCCAGCTTGACTTTATGATTATCCGCCAGGGCGGATACTCCAGTCAGAAGCATTGAGACGAGCGATGCGGAAATCAGTTGTTTATATTTCATTTGAATCATTTTTCAGAGACGGCTGCGGATGGAATGTCAGCAACGAGTATGTAAAAATAAAAATAGAGCCTAAGAGAGTCAAGTCAGTTGTTATTTGTTTCTGATTTTTGTAGAAAAGATGAATTCAGAATTTTTATCATGACTTCCTGGCGTCTGTCAGAGAATCAGGAGTCGCAATAGGTTCTCTATTTTTCAGACAGGCTCCCAGTATCTTTGATTTGAGCGGATAATAAAGGTAGGTAAAAGCAGTATTTTTCTTATACATATTCACAATTAGCTGTAGAAAACCTGTGGTTTTCAGCTCCAATGTCAATTGAACTTTGCAAGCCCATAAGGTGGAGTGTTGTTAGTGAATGAAGCTTATTCTATATGCTTTAACTGTCTTGACAATGGGGTCCGTAATGACTGTCCAGTCAATGGGACCACCTCTTACATTGATTTTAGCTCTGTTGATAACCTCATATTGTTTTCGGCAGCCAAATAAAAAATATGTCATATAACACAATATCTAAGAAAACTGCGTTATATAACACAGGGTCTTATTACTTTATTGCGAATTATCAATTAATAATCAATTCATTGGTATTTCCATGGTATTGTTCAAATCACACAATTTGACTACATCAAAATTAAATGAAAAGTTATCACAAAGGAAATATTGATATGATTAGACCTAATTTTCTAACAAAAGCCCTTGAAGGAGTCACAACCCACTTACTTTGTTCAGCCATTCTGCTTGTCTGCAGCGGTGGTGCAGTTGCGGCTGATGCCGCCTTTATCTCCAACCATTTCTCGGGTTCTCAGAACTGCGCTTTCTGTCATGACGGGCTGACCGACAATAGCGGCACAGATGTTTCCATTGCGAAAGACTGGGGGACATCAATGATGGCCAATGCTACCAGGGACCCGTTCTGGAAAGCCAAGGTGGCCACCGAGTTGGAGCGAAATCCACACCTCGCCGATGTCATCAACGACAAGTGTTCCACCTGCCACGCACCCATGGCGAACTACGAGATGAAACTGGATGGCGCTCCCATCACGATACTTGGAGCGGGCTCCATTACCGATCCATCAAACGCATATCACGATGCGGCAATGGAAGGTGTCAGTTGCACCCTCTGCCACCAGATAACCGATGACGCAACCCTGGGCACATCGGGGGGGTTCTCGGGTCAATACAACATTAATGACACCAAGACGATCTACGGTCAGTATGCCAATATTTTTGCTAACCCAATGATCAACAACACCGGTTATACACCGGCCTACAGCGCCCATGTTTCCACCTCCGAGGTGTGCGCTACCTGCCATGAACTCACGACACCCTACGTCAATGCCGAAGGTATAGTCATGACCGATGGTCCGGAGTCCGAGTTTCCTGAACAAACACCCTATACTGAGTGGCAAAACTCGATATTTGCCGACACCGGCAGCAACCCGCAGTCGTGCCAGGATTGCCATATGCCACAAACCACGGCCAGGATATCAAACCGTCCACGCTGGCTGGAGGCCAAAGGTGGATTTGCGAAGCATCACCTGGTGGGCGCTAATACCACCATGCTGACTATGCTGCGCGATAATGCTGCTGAATTAGGCGTAACCAGCAACAACATGGATCTAAGCATTAATCGCGCCCGCGCCATGCTGCAGGATTCCGTGGTCGTGGAAATTGTCTCTGCAAATATTTCAGGCGGTTTCCTGGAAGCAAAGGTCAAACTCACCAATAATTCCGGTCATAAGACCCCCACCTCATATCCTTCACGCCGCATGTGGCTCAACTTCAGGGTCACGGATAGCAACAACGATGTCGTGTTTGAGTCCGGCCGCATCAACACCGATGGTTCGATTGCCGGCGCGGATAACGATGCCGATCAGTCAATCTTTGAACCGCACTATGACGTCATTACTGCGCCCGACCAGGTGCAGGTCTACGAAACCATCATGGGAAACAGTGATAATGAGGTTACATACACCCTGCTGCGCGCCGCGCAGTATCTCAAGGACAATCGCCTTACTCCCAAAGGCTTCGACAAGATCGCGGCGCCTGCAAAGGTTGGCGTCTACGGTGG
>DMKK01000251.1 GCA_003454335.1 Gammaproteobacteria bacterium
GGTATCGCAAGATACTGACCTCCCCGTATACCCTGAAAAAGGCCCTGCTGGAAAAAATTGACCGGGAGATCAAGCAGCACACGGCAGAAACACCGGGATTGATCCAGTTCAAGATGAATGCCCTGGAAGATGTGGATATCACCCGGGCCCTGTATCGTGCTTCCCGGGCCGGGGTCAAGGTAGACCTCATTGTCCGTGACACCTGTCGCCTGCGACCGGGGCTACCCGGTCTGACCGAAAACACCCAGGTCATTGGCGTAATCGGCCGTTTCCTGGAACATGCCCGTATCTATTACTTTCAAAATGGAGGCGAAGAGGAATACTTCATCGGCTCCGCCGATCTCATGACGCGCAACCTGGAAAGCCGCGTGGAAGTCGTGACCCCCGTCGAGGATCCGAAACTGCGCCAGGAACTGCGTCTGATCATCGATGTCCAGCTATCCAGTCGCAAGGATGTCTGGGAAATGCAGGCCGATGGCAGCTACATCGAACGCAAGGCAATCCCTGGCAAGAAATCACTCAGCTCACAGGAGACCTTCATCGAACTGGCGCAGAAACGCATGGCGGCCGCATCAAAACACCAGCAGGCCAAATTGCGCAAGAAGCTGCTGAACCATTTTCACAATCGCCTGAAACATAACGAATGATTTACTATCTGAAAACTACCGGATACCCCGGGGAACAGACACTGCATGGAACCTTGTGATGACTAAAAAAGACAGCAACAAACCTATTCTGGTCCCGGTTGATTTTTCAGCCCATTCGGAAACCGCTCTGGTCTGCGCGGCCGAACTGGCGGAAAAGCTGGACAGCGACCTCGTCATACTGCACGTTGTCCATGACCTCAATGATGCACCGGGTTACTATTCCGTCAAGGGAAGAGACAAACAACTGCGGCGCATGGAAGACGTTGCCGCCGAGATGCTGGAAGAATTTTTCCACACAATGCAGAAAAAATATTCCGGTCTTGCGGCCCTGAAACACGCCACGACCATGCTGGTTGTCGGACTACCGGTCAACCGAATACTGGAGTCAGCGAAAAAAACCCATGCAAGCATGATCGTCATGGGCAGCCAGGGACGGACCGGACTCGCGCGTGCCATGCTCGGCTCCAAGGCGGAACAGGTCGTGCGTCTGGCCCCGCTCCCGGTTATGATCGTCAAGGACAAGGACAAGGGCAAGGGCAAGGACGAAAAAAAACCAGCGTCCTGAAACAGCAGAAGAAACCCGGGTGCAGGGCCGGAACTCGGGAAAACACATAGCCATCCCCGGATTCCACTACGATCCATCCGGGCTACCGGTATGTTCGGTATTTATATGAAACGCAGTAACAACGGAGACTGGCTCCTGGCGCACCGGTTCCGGTTTTATCCATCCAGCAATAACAAAAGTTCTCGAGGGAGATAGCAATGTATAGCAGCTTCTGGCATACCTGTCTGGACAAATCAGTGTCCCGTTATCTGTTGCCGGCACTTGCCGCACTGGCCGTACTTGCTGTCACCCCGGCATTCGCTGCAGCCGGCACGGGTGGTGACATCGACTGGATGAACATGGGCATGAAATTGCTCGGCGGGCTCGCCCTGTTCCTGTTCGGTATGGAACAAATGGCAGATGCGCTCAAGGCGGTCGCCGGTGAGCGCATGAAGATCATTCTGGCAAAACTCACCACCAACCGCTTCATGGGCGCGGCAACGGGGGCGGCTGTAACCGCTATCATCCAGTCCTCATCGGTTACCACGGTGCTGGTGGTCGGTTTCATCACCGCCGGCCTGATGTCCATGGCGCAATCAATCGGCGTCATCATGGGAGCAAATATCGGCACCACCATCACGGCCCAGATCGTCGCCTTTAAAGTAACAAAATATGCATTGCTAATGATCGCATGCGGTTTCGGTATGTTGTTCTTCTCCAAACAGGAAAAGATCAAGCAATATGGCGGCATGCTGATGGGGCTCGGACTGGTGTTCTTCGGCATGAGCGTCATGAGCGATGCCATGAGCCCGTTGCGCAGCTATCAGCCATTTCTCGACTTGATGACCCGCATGGAAAATCCCCTTATCGGGATTCTGGTGGCCGCGGGCTTTACCGCCCTGGTCCAGTCGTCCTCGGCAACCACCGGTATCGTTATCGTCATGGCCACACAGGGATTTATTACCCTGGAGGCTGGTATCGCGCTGGCCTTCGGTGCCAATATCGGCACCTGTGTCACCGCCATGCTGGCCTCGATTGGCAAACCCCGCGAGGCTGTCCGGGCCGCTGTGGTCCATGTCCTGTTCAATGTATTCGGGGTACTGCTATGGGTAGGGTTTATTCCCTATCTCGCGCAATTTGTGACCTGGCTATCACCCGCCAGCACAGGGTTGGCGGGCACCGACAAGCTGGCCGCCGATGCGCCGCGCCAGATCGCTAATGCCCATACCATCTTCAATATAGCGAATACATTTATTTTTATCGGTTTCACCAGCCAGTTTGCCCGCCTGGTGGAGAAACTGGTTCCGGATAAACCGATAGAAGAAGTAATAATCGCCCAGCCGAAATATCTTGACGAAGAACTCCTCGAGACACCTTCGCTGGCACTCGACCGGGCACGCCTTGAAATCGGTAATATGGGCGGTCGCGTCAAGGAAATGTTGCAGGACATCATGACAGCCATCATCAACGGTAACCGGATAATGCTGAGAAATATTGCCCGGATCGACGACGACGTCGATATCCTGCATGGCCACATCGTGACCTACCTGGGAAAGATCAGCCAGAAGGCACTGACGGAGGAACAAACCAGGGTACTTGTCGATCTCATGGCCGCCGCCAATGACCTGGAGAATATCGGCGACATCATCGAAACCGACATGGTCTATCTTGGCAACGAGGGAATCGAGGGGCAAGTGTCAATCAGTGAGGAAACGCGCGGGGTACTGCACAAACTGCATGACATCGTCTCGATCACCGCCGAACTGGCCATTGATGCGGTCACTGAAGATGACCGGCGAGCAGCGCAAGAAGTCATTGCCATGAAAGCCGACATCAGCCGCCTGATGCAATCCGCGGCCATGCATGAGACCAAACGCCTGGTCGCTGAAGAGCCGAACCGGCTGGCCGCCTACACCCTGGAGATGGACCTTATCGAGAAACTGAAACGGATATATTATTTCGCCAAGCGTATGGCGAAGACTGTCGAACCCGAGGAAGCATCCGAACATGCGGCATAAAAATGCCCTGACACCGGCATAACCTGAAAAGGCACGGTTGCGAGGCAGGTGCCGCACACATAGTATTCGGCTGGATCAGCAGGACTGAGAGAGGAATCAGGAAAACTCAGACGTCCAGGGCAGAAGGGGTGGAAAATTCCGGCGCAGACTGCCGTTCTGCAGAAACCACCGAACCATCTGCGACAGGGCGGGAAAAGGGTATCTCGATGACACCTTCCTGCACAAATCCGGACGGTTTACCCAGTTCGTCATAACGCACACAGCCTTCCCCATCAAACAGGAAATCACCGATATAGCGGTGCGATATCTTGTGCTTAAGATTGTCCGCATAGTTCAGGTCGAGAAAATGACTGACAAGTCCTCTTATCACACCGGCGTGAACGACAAAGAGAACAGTCTGCTGTGGATACTTCTGTGCCAGGGATGAAAGATAGCTAACGCTACGCTGTTGCATCTGGCGAAAACTCTCGCCTCCCGGATAGACAAAATCCGGGTCCTTCTTGTGTCGCGGATAATGTTCGGCTACCCACTTCTTTTTCTTTTTGTACAGTTTCCCGTAGTTGACCTCGTTCAGCGCCGGCGTGTCATTGATGATATGTATACCAAGGAGCCGGGCATGAAACATCGCGGTCTGCCTTGACCGTTCCAGATCACTTGAGTAAACGGCATCGAAATTGATCCCGTGTTCCTGCAACCGGTCGCTGACGAACTCGACATCGGCCTGCCAGCCCTTGTCACGCGGGGAGTCCCCCCAGCCCAGAATCTGATCTGAAGCGTTGATTATCGTTTTATAGTGCCGGGTAATGATCGCGCGCATAGTAGTGAATATAACAAGTTATAAAGACCCTGTAAAAACCCCACCAACAATGTTATTTAAATCCCGGGGGTATTTCCTCACGTCTTATACAGGTAATCCCCGTCCCCGAACAGATGCCCGTCGTCAGGCTGGCAAGCGGATCTTCGCATACAGAACAGCGTGATCCGAAGCGAACTCCGCCCTGTCAAAATGTGGCCGGTATGGCCGCCGGGAACCACTGACATCAACACCTCCGGCAGCAAAGGTGCTGTGTTCAAGCCCGCAGAAGATATGATCCAGTACCACGGCCGGGGTAGAGGCATTGTGTAGCGACCATTTGGTGCCCGTTTGACCGTGATAGGGGCTGTCCGGATCAGCGTCATGAAGTTGCTTGTCGGGAAGCGCATCAACAAAACCCATACGCCTGATATGTTCGATTTCCTCTGCATCATAGGTAGCGTTGAAGTCGCCGCCAATAATCCAGATATCTGCTTTCCCACCGGTTACAGTGTCAGGCATTTTGTACTCACTTGCCTCCTGGTAGGCAGAAACCACGTTATCGAGTATCAGGTCAATCTGTCTGAGCCGCGAGGAACTGGCCATTCTGTTCAGGCGAATACTTCCCTCTCTTTCCCCTGTCAGGGTATTCAGATGCACATTTAAATAATTCAGGTATCTTGTTTCATCTGCAGACTCCAGTCTTGTTCGTCCCATGAGGACTGCCCGTGGCTCCGTATCACGACTGCCCAGGTACAGGCCGGGCGTAAAGCCAATAGACTCAAAGCAGGCATGACAGTCCGGACCAGGAAGATCGGCATCCGCTGAGGCATTGCGCGGATCCCGGTATGGTATCCATAGCTTCCTGCTGCCCAGTCCTTTCCTGATGCAAATGCCATAACCCTGCCGGGCATCCACATAACCGGGAATGCAGGCGTCCACTTCCCCGCCATTTTCATAACGCTGCCATTTGCCCGGATGTGGATTTTTATGGGAGGTAACAGAGGGAAAAAAGAAACATTCATATCCCGGAAAGATTTGCTCCAGCAACATCTTGCCACTCTGCCAGCGGCCTGTCGGTTCGGGAGACAGGTCTTCGAAACCGATACATTCCTGCAGCAGCATAATATCCGGTCCCTCGCCCTGTGGCGTTCCCAGCCAGGGACCAATACTTCTATCCCAGACATCCCTGAATGCCGCTATATAACTGCCGGCAGCTGGACCTGGAGGCGGATCGAGGTGTTCGAACAGCTTGGCCCCCGCCATATTCCAGCTCATTACCCGTATTTCCATTAGCAGTTTCCCTGTAGGCGCGGCGTCCTCGCCCCGATTCGCGTCGGGGAAGCTGCCGCGTCCTGCTCACGCCCCTCACCTACATCAATGTTTGGGGTGAATTACCGCACACGGTTCGACATCACTTCACTGATAGAGATTTCTTCTTTTTATCCCCGCTATCGTCCACCTGCCAACTGATGCGGATATTGAAGCGGTTGCGATTTTCATCCTGGCTGGCGGTAACCTTGAGGTCCAGCAACCCCTCGGGTCGCATGACAATTTTTTCGTCTTCATCGCTGAAGGTGATTTTCCCCTTGGCAATTCCACTGGTGATGGACTTCAGAATATCCTGAATGGACTTTTCATCCTGCAGTGACTGGTGGCGAAAACTTTTTTTTCTGTTTCTCATATGCTACCGATCCATTGTAGGAGATATTGGCTAATCTGTCTGATGGGTGCGTCGCTGCGCTCCTTCACCCATCCTACGAAGATATACGATTTTTTGTAGGATGGGTGAAGGAGCGCAGCGAAGCACCCATCAGTCCGTAGAATGTGAAAAATAGTTACAAGCATATTAATATTTCTTTGTTTGCATCTTTGCGAGATAAATTACTGCATTTATGGACGAACACTAATTGCGGCTGGTTCAAATACCTTGATATAAGGGTAGTCGGTACTGACCCCCATCACCAGTCCTTCGGGTCTGAAGATGGTGACCGCTGCTCCCTGTCCTTCAAGCCCCTCTTTTTTCCTTGAATTGCGATCCAGCGTGGTATCACATTCGAAATTGACAATGCCTTTCCTCAACATAACCCGTTGCCCGTGCAGCAGGTTACGATGGCCGTGAACAATGGCATGCACGCCACTCTTTTTTCTGAGCAGCTTGACGCCTTGCCGGGTCAGGGGCATGTCTATCGGGCGATACTTGGTACGAATAATATTGGCCATGGGGCCGTAATAGAAATCAAACGGGTCCCGGTGCAGTTGCTTCCGGAATTTCCTATTGATGTGTCGCATGCCCTTTTCACTGATCAACCTGGCCGCACGGTCATCGATACCAGCATGGACAAAGATAAAAGAACCTTCGCGGCAAGCAAGCTTCATCTGTTTATAAAACCACGCATACTCACCTTTTGACTGTAAAAATAACTCCTGCCATTTTTTTGCAGCCGCGTACACCATACGCAGGGAAAGCCCTGCTTTCTCGCAATCCTCTTCAAAAAGCTTCAGCTTCTTGCGTAATTTCTGCACCTCACGCTCGATGGTTGAATCCGGCATTGACCATGCAGCCAGTTGCGGGAACTCCCGGAACCAGCTTTTCGGTGGATACAGCAGTCGCCGGCATTCACGGGTACCCGGTATACCGCGCAAGGCATTTTTCCCCTGCAGGTAGCGGTCACGAATCTCGCTCAGAAATGGAACCATCTTGGGTCCCATGCGAATAAAAAAATGGTCAGTTCTTGGATCCGGTTCCATCCCGACCGTCTTTATTCCAAGCATCATGCGGATATCATGATTACCGGCAAGCAGCTGCACGTCTCCGCCGCGATCGATCAATAGCCGGATAAGCTGCAACAGACGCAGCGTACTCGGGCCCTTGTCAAAACAGTCCCCGCCGATGATAAAACGCCCCGTCCGCCCTGCCCTGGCAAGTTTGAAATCCTTGTCCCGTGGCCCGGTTTTTTTCACCCCACCCGAGGCAACCAGCGAGGCCATGAAGGCATCTGCATCGGCATGCATATCGGAGATGAAATACAGGGTGCGTTTCGGCCATTTCCACGGCTCCTGCCCGATAGCCTTGCGCATTTCCTGCACATAGGCAGCACTGTGGTATTTATCTTTTTTAACCGAACGTTGTTTGCCCAGCATCCAGACCTGTCCCTGCGCCGGGAGGCTGGCCTTGATCCAGGATTCCCCCTTGTAACGCGGGAGGTACTTGCATGGATTTTTCAATTGCATTGTCTGTTTCCCGACTAGTCTGTAAACTGGTTGAACTCCGCGCGCACCTTCCAGTCTCCTTCGACATGGTGCCATTGCCCCCCGGGAAGATACTCGATCATGACCGGCCGGCAATGAAACATGCTGAGCTGCCTGAGTTGTTCAAACGCCAGCACACCAAGATGGTAGGCCGCATGTCGAAAGGCCGCACCATGACCGACAAAGACCTTTACCCTGTCAGGGCCGTCTGTTGATAATGCGGCCATGGATTGCGACAGGTGAGCGGCCACCCGCTCGCCGGCTTCCAGCAGGGATTCGGCGCCCTGTAATGGCAAGCGGTAATGACTGTCCGCCTTCCAGTCGGCAGGCGAATCTGAAACCCGCGGGTCCTGGCGCAAGACCGCCTCGATCTGTGCAATCGTGAGATTGGCCACGCTGCCGACGCATCTTTCAGCCAGTTCGTCATAACTCACTATTTGCGGCATGGATGGCGTCAGGCCGGCAAGCCCGTCTGCAAATATCACTGCCGTCTGCCAGGCACGCAGCAGCCGGGATGAATCAATGGAAGGTACCAGGGTCCAGTCATTCCGGACGATCATGTCATGCAGTTGTTGCCCCCCTTCCTGCGCCTGGGTTTCTCCTGCGTTGTTGAGGCGGTAGGGTTGGTGGGCGCTGGGGGTATCCGGCAACTGATGGTAATCGCCATGCCGGATCAGGGCCGCAATCAGTCTGGCCATTGCTCAGAGAGTAGCAGCCAGCTTTTTCACCAGCGGCTCCAGTTCCCTCTGTTTCAACTCATCGGCTGCCTTTTCCGGGGTCACCCACTCGCGTCCCCGGTGGCTTTCTTCCCATTCTTCTTCCGGTATAACACGTGTTACCCTCATGGGATAAACCGCCACGGTACAGGTGGCGCCCCACTTTTCGCAGGTATAGCTGCCAAGCGCGGTTTCCGCAATCTCACCTTCAATGCCCGCTTCCTCCATGGCCTCCTTCGCTGCCGACTCGCGGGGGGTAAGTCCCGGATCCTTGATGCCTTTCGGGACCACCAGGTGATGCTTTTTACTCGATGCTATGACCAGTATTTCCGCTTTCCCGTTGCGTACTCGGTATGGAATCACGGCTGACTGGGTATAGTAGTATGCGGGCCGGTCACGTAACTCCTTGCCGTCCGGCGCAGGGTAAGGAAATTTCTTCGGCAGTGTTCCGGGACGCGTTATGGAGAGCAGACTGGCGCAGCCGGCTACCAGTGCACGCCAGTCAGTCGGCATCTCCAGCCTCGCCAGCGTCGCTGTCGGTAAACGTTTGCCATCGTCCGGCAGCAGAACATCATTGCTCGCCAGCCAGACAAGCAGCTCTTCCAGCCCCGGGTTATGCCCTGTCAGCATGACCCGGCCCGCATCCTGCGGACAGTCCGCGAGCACCCGAAGCAACTCATCGAGCCCTGCTGCATAAATACGTTCGTCCTGCAGCAGCCCCTCGTCGCTGTTACCCATGGCCTTGCAGGCCTTCTGTGCAGTGACCAGCGCACGTTCAGCCGGTGATGAAATAATAAGGTCAGGTACTATTTCCTGCTGCGCGAGCCATGCCCCGATACGCTGGGCTGCACGTTTACCACGGTCTTTCAGCGGTCGATGAAAATCATCAACACCGGTACCCCAGTCGGACTTGCCGTGGCGAAGAAGCAGGAGTTCACGTGTCATTATCATTCCACCTCGTGTATTGCATTCAGGCCAGTAACTCTTGCAAACAGCGATCCGACAGGGCAGAAAAATCAACCCGCCCCCTGGCAACATAGACGGCAACATTTTCCAGCGCATCCAGGTACGCCGATTCATCAAAGACTTCATCATCCTGCTGGAAAGTGCCATCCGGATGCTGGTAGAACGGGCCGGGTGATTTCATCAATGCACCCAGCAGTTCAAGATGTTCAGCCGGATCCACCCGCTCAACCTGCAGGTCCTTATCACTATCGCGCTGCCAGTCCAGGATAAGGAAGGCCGAAAGGGGCGCCTCCGCCGTAATCCGCCCGAGACCGTAGACCTTGTCAACATGTACATCATATTTTTCCTCGAGCTCCCACAGCTCCGCAGCCGGCAACTTGAGCAGGGCCTTGCGTTGTGGCGCAGGGATGAGATCTTGCAACTTCTGATTGTGGACAATGGTGCCGGGATTGATGCGCGGCAATTTCGGTATGCCGCGTGCCACTGCCTTGCCGGAACCGGCATGCATGAACAAACGATCGTTGGTCAGATAGGAGACCTCGTTATTATCGAGCAAGTTCAGCATCAGGGTAGATTTGCCACCTCCGGAAAGCCCGGCAATGCCGAGACCCTTGCCCCGGTAGACGAGACCCGCGGCATGACATATAAGCCAGCCCCTGTTTTGCAGCCAGTTCATATACTGGGAATTGATGAAGTTGATCACCTGGTTGTCATATTTCCTGCAAGGCCCGGCAGCGACACGGCGATGCTCGCTCTGCAGAAAAACCATGCCGGTACGCACCTTGCGGACAAGGCGTCCGCCCGGCAGGTCCACATAGGAATCCTTGCGGCCGGTCTTGCCCGGCTCGCGTTTCCAGTCAATAAAGTCTATATCCAGCTCCGGCGCATCGCGTTC
>DMKK01000155.1 GCA_003454335.1 Gammaproteobacteria bacterium
TGCATCATCGGGCATCCTGACACTATCATCCTTGACCGTAGCCATGGATTCCCCGGTGAGCATGGACTCATCGACCAGCAGGTCCTGCACGACAGACAAGCGGATATCTGCCGGCACCCGATCACCCGAGGCCAGCAACACATAATCACCGGGCACGATGTCTGCTGTGTTGACGACGACCGCCCTGCCGTCGCGCACCACGGTGGCACGATACGGCACCATCTTCCTGAGCGCGGCCGCAGCCCGCTCCGCGGAAAATTCCTGCGCCGTACCGATGAGCGCATTGATCAGCAATACCACAAAGATGAAAAAACTGTTGACCGTTTGCCCGAGCCCCCAGGACACCACGGCCGCAGCGAACAAAACATATACAAACGGGCTTTTGAACTGGCAGAAGAAAATGCGCAGCAGACCGGGTGGCTGACGTTCGGGCAGCGTATTGGAACCGTACTCAAGCAGGCGCTCTACTGCCTGACCGGACGTTATCCCCTGCTGTTTTCCCTGTTCACGTACCATATTGTTATGCTCCGAGAGCCGGCTATTCCGGAGTCCGAAGTGCACCTGCTGATGGTAATTGGCGGGAAAACCCGCATGAGTTGATATGGATCAATTCATATCGTATCAAAGCAGTAGAAAATCAACCGCTAATCTGAACACAATCACCTATTAATACGTAATGGCCCAACACATTGTTTTCAATGCAGATCTGATCCGTCGCTACGACCAGACGGGGCCGCGCTATACCTCCTATCCGACGGCGGCCCAGTTTCACGAGGGGATCACGGAAGACGATTACCGTAAATGGGCACGGCACAGCAACGAGGACCCGATCCCGAAGTCATTATCACTGTACTTCCACATCCCGTTCTGCGACACGGTATGTTTTTACTGTGCCTGCACCAAGGTAGTCACCAAGCACCATGACCGCTCCATTGCCTATCTAGACCGTCTGCACCGCGAGATCGCCCTGCAAGGGGCACTGTTCGATCGCGACCGCACGGTTGAACAACTGCACTGGGGGGGTGGCACACCGACATTCCTGAGTACCGACGAGATTCAGAAATTGATGGATGTCACGCGCCACAATTTCACCTTACTCCCGGATGACAGCGGCGAATATTCCATCGAAATAGACCCGCGCTCCGTGGATTTTAAAAAGCTGCAGGTGTTGCGCAACGCCGGTTTTAATCGAGTCAGTCTGGGCGTACAGGACACCAACCCCCAGGTACAGCAGGCCGTAAACCGCATTCAGAGTGGCGCACTGACACAGGAAGTTGCTGCCTCGGTACGTGAACTGGGTTTCAGGTCAATCAACATGGACCTGATGTATGGCTTGCCATTCCAGTCCATTGCCAGTTTCGAAGCAACCCTGCAGTCGGTTATCGACATGGATCCGGACCGGCTCGCCGTCTACAACTACGCGCATCTGCCAAAACGCTTCAAGCCACAACGCCGCATCAATGAAGCTGAACTGCCATCTGCTGACGATAAACTGGACATCCTGCAACTCACCATTAATCAGCTGACAGACGCGGGGTATGTCTACATCGGCATGGACCACTTTGCCAAACCGGATGACGAACTAAGCCTGGCACAGGAAAAAGGTACCCTGCATCGTAATTTCCAGGGCTATTCAACACATGCTGATTGCGACCTCGTCAGCATGGGTATGTCAGCCATCGGACATGTCTGTGACAACTACAGCCAGAACGTCCGCGACATGGACAAGTATTATGAACTGCTCGATGCCGGCAAACTGCCACTGGACCGGGGCATCGAACTGGAGCCCGATGATTTGTTACGCCGCGAAATTATCACCGGTCTGATATGTAATTTCAGACTGGACATCAAGGCGCTGGAAATAAAATGGCGCTTCAGTTTCCAGACGCATTTCAAGGCGGAGCTGGAAGACCTGCAGCAAATGGAATCCGATGGGCTGCTGAATATCGACCGGGACAATTTATACATCTTGCCTGCAGGCAGATTGCTGGTGCGCAATATCTGCATGGTATTTGATGCTTACCTGCGCAATGGCAGCGATCACTCGCGCTTTTCCAGAGTCATTTAATACACTAGATTTTGCGTCCCGAACAGCCCTCCACCATGCCCCGCAGCCTTGGCATATCCACCAGCACGACCTGCCGGCGGTTGACCTTCAATAACTGGTCCTTTTGAAAAGACGCAAACAGGCGACTCACTGTCTCGATTGCCAGCCCGAGGTAATTGCCGATGTCCTGACGCGACATCGGCAGATTGAATTCCGTGGTCGACAGCCCTCTGGACTTGTAGCGGCTCGACAGGCTGAGTAGAAATGCCGCCAGCCGTTCCTCCGCATTGCGTTTGCCCAGTAATAACAGCATGCCCTGATCGGCAGTAATTTCTTTACTGACCACCCGCATCATCTGGCGATTGAGACCGACAAGGGAATGGCACAGGTCTTCCAGCAGGTCATAGGGCAACTCGCAGATACTGGTAGTTTCCAGCACCACTGAACTACTCGCGTAGGAGCCATCGCTCATGCCGTCAAGACCGACCAGCTCGCCCGGCAGGGTGAAACCCAGCACCTGTTCATCACCGTCTTCCGTCGTGCAGTAGGATTTCAGGGCACCAGAGCGGACGGCGAACAGGGAGCGGCTCTTGTCGCCGGCACGAAAGACGTGTTGCCCGGGCTGGAAGGGCTGCTGACGCTTCACGATCTGGTCCAGCTTTTCTATGTCCGGCCCATCCATACCATGCGGCAGGCACAATTCGGTCAGGCTGCAATTACCGCAGGAGACCTTGATATCACCAATTTTCAATGTTCTGTTTCTGGCAGGCATAATAGGTGATCGTATGCTATGAATTTTGTAATAATTTTTTTGCAACATTACAACAAGTTATAAAATAATACACCCCGTCGGGGCTCGACACAGTATCATTCCGACCCCATCAACAACAAGCAACCAGGAAGCCCCGTTGTATTCACATACAAAACAACGACTTAACGAATTCATCGCAACCGGCAGACCAAAGCTGTTGCAAGGTGGCCTGACAGGTCTGGAAAAAGAAAGCCTGCGGGTCGGCCCTTACGGCAGCATTGCCCAGACACCCCACCCTGCCGCACTGGGTTCGGCACTGACACATCCCTGGATCACCACTGACTACTCAGAAGCCCTGCTGGAATTCATCACACCGCCACTGGGAAAACCGGCAGAGGCCGTCAGATATCTGCGTGACCTGCAACACTTTGTATATCTGAATATGGACCAGGAACTGCTGTGGTCCTCCAGCATGCCCTGCGTCGTGCCCGGCGAAGAGAGTATTCCGCTCGCCCAGTACGGCATGTCGAACAGCGGCCTGATGAAAACCGTTTACCGGCGTGGACTGGGCTATCGTTACGGACGCGTCATGCAGGTAATTGCCGGCGCGCATTACAATTATTCATTTCCGCAAGCCTTCTGGCCGGTCTACCAGCAACTGCAGGGTGACAGGCAACCCTTGCAGGATTTCATCTCGGACAACTACTTTCGCCTGATCCGTAACCTGCAACGTATCGGCTGGCTGATACCCTACCTGTTCGGATCATCACCTGCCGTATGCAAGTCTTTCCTGGTTGGCAAACCAACAAAACTTCAGGAATATAATGACGACTCCTATTACGGTCCATATGCCACCTCCTTGCGTATGTGTGATATCGGCTACCAGAACACGCATGAGGAAGATGCCGGCTTCAAGGCCAACTATGACAGTCTGGATGCGTATGTTGACAGTCTGGCGGCCGCCATCAGCACCAGCTGCCCCCGCTATGAAGAGATGGGGGTAAAGGTTGATGGAGAATACCGGCAACTAAACAGCAATATCCTGCAGATTGAAAACGAATACTACAGTTCGGTCAGACCCAAGCAGATACCGGAAGACAATGAAATGCCAACACTTGCGCTGCAACGTCGCGGTGTTCGCTATGTCGAATTGCGTTCCCTTGATATCAACATGTTTGACCCGCAGGGAATCAGCACAGCACAGTGCCGGTTCCTGGAAACCCTGATGGCATTCTGCCTGCTGCAGGACAGCCCGGTTATCAGCAGCCTGGAACGCAAGGAAATTGACAGCAATTTAAGTGCGGTCTGCTACCGGGGACGCGAGCCCGGACTGGTACTGCAGCGCCAGGGAAAGGACATTTCACTCAAGCGCTGGGCAGGCGAAATCTGTGAGGCCATGAGCAGTTTTGCCAGCGTCCTCGACCAGGATGAACCGGACAATGCCTACCAGCAGGCACTGCAGCAGCAAGTCGAGTTAATCGATAATCCTGACAAGACCCCCGCGGCGCGCATCCTGGAAAAAATGGCTGAACATAACGAAGGCTATTTTAAATTTGCACAGCGCATGTCATTGCAGCACCAGCAATATTTCCTGCAACAGGAACATACCGCAGAACAGTTCAAGAACTTTACCGATACGGCCCGGCAATCGCTGGCCGACCAACAGTCGATTGAAGCGGCAGATAATATTTCCTTTGATGAATTTCTAAAGCGGTACTTCGCACAAACACTTTAGGCAATATAGCTGTAATGACAGTAGGATGGGTAAAGCGCAGCGTACCCGTCAGAAGCGGAGCGCTGGTCTTGATGGGTACGTCACTTTGTTCCTTTACCCATCCTACGAATTAGAAACAACATGCCCGGGAAGAAATACTGGTTACCCCAGCATTACAAAACCGATGCCGGCGAGATAAAACCCGGCCGGGTAGAGCCAGCGCTGCGGCCTGTCTTGCAGGTATTCCATCAATAGCGACAGGATGACACCCATTACCATGTAGAGCGGGACAACCTGCACGGACGTAAAGTGCCGCATATCGCCTGGCAGGTAATAAAAATAAAAGGTCCCGTAAAACAACAGAAAGAAACCGTTCGCCAGTATTTCCAGCAGGGGACCGTCGAACCCGGATGCCAGCCCTTTCAGCCACCGTGGGCGGATATTGATATCTTTCTCGTGCAGGACATGATGCATGAAATAGACATAATAGCCGTACACAGGCCAGATAATAAAATTCAGTGCAGACGTATAGCCATCGTGAATCGGCCATACCCGGTATTGCCAGAGTGGCTGCCCGGTGACCAGGTAATACAACTTCCCCAGGTATACCTCGCATACAATCGCCACCAGAAAGGCTGCGGCCATGGACAGCGCCAGCTGATATGGATCAATACGCACCCAGCGGCGTATGAGCAACGAACCCAGCAGATAAAAGACCAGCACACCAAACAAGGCACCGGAAAGGCCCTGCAGAATCAGGATGCCTGCATGGGAAACAACCATTTCTAGACGTGGGAAACCAGCTTTGCCTCGGGGACCTGCTCCTGAATAGCACTGGCGATCTCGAGACGAATACCCTGAATCGAACGGATCGAAACCCATAAAAGATTCAGCTTCAGATTAAATTCGGCAAACACAACTGCATGATTGAAGTGTGTCAGCACGATATGTATATCCTGGATAGTGTCATCGATCATGTACTTCGGCTTGTCACGCAACCCCGGGATGAGCATCATGAAATCACACAGCGGCTTGCCATGCTCGTCATGCGACGGCGCACGCTTGCGCAACGGTTCTGCACTGGTATCGAAATGCACAGAGAGTCTTGGCAGTGCCATTGTAAATACCGGATGGCTAATTTGTATTTATAATAGCCGAAATCCATGGCATCGACATGCGCGCCAAAACCCGCAAAAATTCACAGTTAAAACAACGAGTCCGGCAGATCCCTGACACCAAGCCAGCCTGAAAAAAAGATATTATGGCCACGGAATCCACGGAAGAACACGGAAAAATAAATGCATTGCTAAAAATATTTTCGTGTTCTTCCGTGGATTCCGTGG
>DMKK01000050.1:0-350 GCA_003454335.1 Gammaproteobacteria bacterium
TGCTCACGCCCCTCACCTGCATCCCGGTAGGCGAAGCGCATCCTGCGGCTACACGCTTGATTTAGCAGTACGACGCCTGTGTTTTAGCGCTGCAACTCGTCATCCCGGTAATGGGCATCCACCCAGCAGCGTGGCAACGCCTCATCGGAAAGAAAGCTCAAGTCAGATTTCTTGAAGGTTTCGGGGTCCTGTGGTTCCTCTCCATGCTGGTAACGACCAATCAGGTTGTTGCAAAAAGGGTCAAACAGATCTTTCAGTGTCAGCACCTCAACAAGGTCATTATTACTCTTGTTTTTCAAAAACATGACAGCCTCCTTTGCGTTTGTGAAAATGGTTGCGGTCGTTTTTTT
>DMKK01000050.1:407-1611 GCA_003454335.1 Gammaproteobacteria bacterium
TGTATAAGAATGCTCAGGTTGCAACAAGGACGCGCATGGCATCCAGTCGCAGAGTTGCCGAGTTCAGTGCCGCTGTTACTGCTTCCTGTTGCAGTTCCAGAAACTCGGTCTCTTCCTTGCGTACGTTCGGGTTGAGTCGGGCCAGCACGTTAAGACGTTGAATCTCTTTTCCCAGCAACTGTTGTGACAGGGAGTGCGCAGCGGCAAGCAGTGCCGGGGCCTGCTTGTTGGCCAGTGTCTCGCTGGTATCCAGCATGTCGCGCAGTAACCCGGTATAGCCACGGATAATTCTGATGGCCGTGTCGGTCTTGATGGGTTCGCGGAGGCTATTGATCAATGTGTGTGTCAGTGACTCACTGTGGTCATTGGCCTGCTGGTCAGTCACGATACGAATCATGCCTGGCGGCAGGTAACGGCGGGTCTGCAGGACATCGCTGGACATGGTGTCCAGGCTATACAGGCACTCCAGCAGCAATGTGCCGGGGCTGGCTGCCATGTGTTTTATGGTGGACATGGCGCAGTTACCGGTTTCGTTACTCAATACCATGTCTGTTGCACCGCTTATCAGCGGGTGTTCCCAGCTGATGAATTCCCGGTCTTCGTTGGCCAGTGCGATGGTGCGGTCGCAGGTGAACGTCATGCCCTCATCACGCAGGCCGGGAAAACTGCTGGTATGCATGTGCTCTCCCGGCTGCAGGATGTGGCTGCCGGTGGAATGGGGCTCCATGTCGATACCGTAGCAGTCACATACCTGTTCCAGGTAACCGAACAGATGGGTGTCACTATCCAGCGCCTCCGCCCGTGTCTTGAGTGCATTGGCGACTGCCGGCCGGCAGGAGCTGTATTCCAGTAAACGGTCACGACCACGGTGCAGGGCAGCGTTCAGTGACTGGTTAAGCTCACGGGACTGTTCGACCAGGGCGGTCAGGTTTTCCGGGTGCCTGATGGCCTCCAGCAAGGCGTCTGCAATGGCTGTAAAGACAGTTTGCCCGGCAGGACAAATGTGTTCAAAGGCACCAAGTCCCTCGTGGTACCACTGCTGCATCACGGCCTGTGCCGTGTGCTCCAGCCAGGGTACATGTATCTGTATGGTCTGTGTCTGCCCGATGCGGTCCAGTCGACCGATACGCTGTTCCAGCAGGTCCGGATTCAACGGCAGGTCAAACAGGATCAGGTGATGCGCAAACTGGAAATTCCGGCCTTC
>DMKK01000050.1:1731-8551 GCA_003454335.1 Gammaproteobacteria bacterium
CCTTTCTTGCTGTGCATCCACTCTGCAAGATCCATGGCGGTTTCCGCACTGGCAGTAATGACCAGCACCTTGTGGGGGCGTAATGTCCGCAGCTGTTCAGTGAGCCAGTCAACGCGCGGGTCGAGTTGAGTCCAGTGTGTCCCGGCAGTATCGGGAGCGGCCTGATACAGCAATTCGGGACACAGCAGCAACAGCGGGTCTGTTGTCGTGGCGTCCGGTAAATCCCTGAGTATGTTTGCATAGGCATCCGGTACCGGCAGGGGATAGCTGTGCAGTTGCCGCTCAGGGAAGCCCTTGATCGCGCTGCGGGTATTGCGGAACAGGACCCGGCCGGTGCCATGGCGATCAAGTAGCAGTTCCACGAGTTGGGTACGAGCGGCGGTCTGCTGTCGGCTGTCGGCATCCGGATCCTGCACCGTATCCAGCAACAGGTGGTCTTCCTGCACATCCAGCAGTGTGCGCAGATGCTTGCTGTCGCTCTCGTTCAGTACCCGTTCATCCAGTAATGCCTCTACCGCAGCGGCGACGGGTTCATAGGACTTTTCTTCTGCAATAAAGGCATCAAAATTGTGGAAGCGGTCCGGGTCGAGCAGGCGCAGGCGTGCAAAGTGACTTTCCTTGCCGAGTTGTTCGGGCGTGGCCGTGAGCAGCAATACGCCACGGGTCTGCTGTGCCAGTGCCTCGATGAGCTGGTATTCGGGGCTGGCCTGTTCGGGTGACCACTGCAGGTGATGGGCTTCATCCACAACCAGCAGGTCCCAGTCCCCGGCAACGGCCTGTTGATGACGGTCAGGATGCTGGCCCAGGAATTCCAGGGTGCACAGTACCTGTTGCTCGGCATGAAACGGGTTTTCCTGTCCGCTGCTCTCCGTTATTCCCTGGCAACGTGCTTCATCAAAAATGCTGAATGCCAGGTTGAAGCGCCGCAGCATCTCAACCAGCCATTGATGCAGCAGGCTTTCGGGTACGACGATGAGGATGCGGCGCGCACGTTCTGTCAGCAATTGCTGGTGCAGAATCATGCCGGCTTCAATGGTCTTGCCAAGCCCGACCTCATCAGCCAGTAATACCCGCGGGGCATAACGGTTGGCGACTTCATGGGCGATGTATAACTGGTGCGGGATTAATGCGGTGCGACCACCGGTGAGTCCGCGCAGATCGGAATGTGCCAGGCGGTTAATGTGTTGCAGGGTCTGGTAGCGTAATTCAAACCATCTGTCATGATCGACCTGTCCGGTGAACAGCCGCTCGGCGGGCCGGTTGAGTTGCAAGTGGCTGTCGAGCTGGCCTTCCGGCAGTTCCGTGTTCCGCGGGTCTTCGCTGCTGCCGACATAGGTTAGCAGTCCGTCCTGCTCATCGACGCGTTCAATCTTGAGTGACCAGCCCTCATGACTGCGAGTGGTGTCGCCCGGCGCAAAGATGACGCGCGTCAGTGGCGCGGTCTGTATGGAGTAGGTGCGGGTCTCGCCGGTCGCCATAAAGACCAGTGTGACGGTTCGCAGTTCAACAGACAGTACGGTGCCGAGACCGAGCTGCAGTTCGGCGTAGTTAACCCAGCGTTGTCCTGGTATGAAATTGCTCACGCTATTGCCCGGCTCTGTTGAAAAGGAGCGATATCTTAGAGGATTCAGTGGGAAAAATCCTGCTGCTGTTGCGGGTGATTACTGTTCGGGCGGTAAATCGCCTGCCGGCAATCCCGAATCCATAATTGCCGTGCTGGTATTTTCCGATGCCAGCGAAAATAACAGGATGCTTGATTCCCGTCTCAGGTGTGTTGCCATGTTTCGGGGGTAACCTCCACGCTTGTTTCATTGTCAGTAATCCAGATGTCTCCATCCTGAATGGTCGCTTGCAGTTGCATGTTGCGTTGCGCCAGTTGTGCCAGGGCCTTGCTGTTCTCTGCGGGTATGTTCAGGACTGTCAGGTTGCTGATGTTTGCCAGTCCGGGGCCGGTTTGCTCCCACCAGATGCGTGCGCTGTTGCCGCTGTAGCAATAGATGACGACCTGTTGTGCACGGCCGCAGGCCTTGCGGATTCGTTTTTCCTCCGGTTGACCCAGTTCAATCCAGCGTTCAATGGTTCCCGTCAGGTCTTTTTGCCAGAGATCGGGCTCGTCGCTGCTGCTCAGTCCACGCGTAAACGTCAGTGTGTCGCTGGCATGATGTGCAAAGGCCAGCAATCGCAGCATCATACGTTCATCGGTTTCAGACGGGTGACGGGCGAGGGTGAGCGAATGGTCCTGATAGTAGTGGCGATCCATGTCGGAGATCTGGTAATTGGCCTTGAAGATGGTTGCCTTGATCGCCATGGAAGTGTTCTCCGGTGCCAGTGAATTCTTGATGGGTACGTCACTGCGTTCCTTTACCCATCCTACGGCCTCATGAGTATTGCAGGGCTATCTGCAGGATGGGTAAAACGCAGCGTACCCATCAATTTGGTGCTATTCCCTGATGGGTACGTCGCGTTGCTCCTTTACCCATCCTACGATTCGTGGCTTACGCAAAGCGGCCCTGCAGGTACGTAATGATGTCGGAGGACTCATACATCCAGGTGGCATTGCCCTGGTCATCGGCAATTCTGAGGCAGGGGACCTTGATCTGTCCGCCGCCGACGAGCAGTTCTTCCCGGCTGGACTCCTCCCTGAGTGCGTCGCGGGTTTCTATATTGAGTGACAGGCGTTTGATTGCCCGCCTGGCCTTGACGCAAAAGGGGCACATCTTGAATTGATACAGCACCAGCTTATTGCTGCTGGCATCAACCTGTTGTTGTTCCTCCAGGGGGCGGACCATGCCACGTGGCGGGAAGAGCTTGTCCCAGAGCAGAATAATCGGGCCAATGATATATTGTGCTGTCTTGAAGAAATATTTAAAAAACAAACGCATGTGGCATACTCCGGGAAATTAGGTGAATAGCAGGGCTGGATGTCTCTGGCCCGGCCAGGTAATGATTTGGCGTAGTGTGCCATATTCGGTAGCTCATCATAAAGTACCGGCTTGCGCCCCCGCCCGGCGGCTGATGTAGCAGTCAGTTCCGGGTAGCAGGAGCCTGCCGTGCTTGATTTTTCAGTCCAGACCGTAAAATCTTTGTACAATGCCCGCCGGTAAAAGCATGTTCCTACAGGAGGTTAGTACCCATGAAATGGCTGGACAAGATCCCCTATATCTATATTGCGCCGCTGGCAATCTTGCTTGCGCTGGCGCCGTTCTCACCGGAACCGCATCTCTGGGAAAAACTCAAAATGCTGTTTGCCGGCACGCTGGTCAGGCCCATTGATATTTTTGACCTGTTCCTGCACGGTACGCCGTTGCTTATCCTGGCCCTGAAAATGGTGTTGGGTACCCGGCGGTCGCGCGACAGTGATTGATCTGTCTCTGCAGGCCAGGTCTTTGAATATTCTTCAGGTTGTTGATAACGCTGGTGATTGATGGGGTGGTGGGGGACGGTCTGTTTGCCGGTGGAATCTCGTTGAACGCCACTTCCCCATCTGTGAGATAATGCACGGCTAAGTGCCGCGGCGCGGCTGTCAAAGACCCCCAGGCTTCAGGATAAAACGTGATTACTACCGCCAACATTACCATGCAGTTCGGGGTCAAGCCCCTGTTTGAAAATATTTCAGTCCGCTTTGGCCAGGGCAACCGCTATGGCCTGATTGGCGCGAACGGCAGCGGCAAGTCAACGCTGATGAAAATTCTCGGTGGTGATCTGGAGCCTACCGCGGGTTCTGTCTCGATCGATGACAACGAGCGTGTCGGCAAGTTACGCCAGGACCAGTTCGCCTTTGAAGAGTTTACGGTCATCGATACGGTGATTATGGGGCATGCGGAATTGTGGGAAATCAAGCAGGAGCGTGACCGTATCTACGGGCTTGCGGAGATGTCGGAAGAAGAGGGGATGAAGGTCGCCGAGCTGGAAATCCGGTTTGCCGAACTTGACGGTTACAGTGCCGAATCACGGGCCGGTGAATTGTTGCTGGGTCTGGAGATTCCGTTGGAGCAGCATAACGGCCCGATGTCTGCCGTGGCACCGGGGTGGAAGCTGCGGGTGTTGCTGGCGCAGGCCCTGTTTGCCGATCCCGATATCATGTTGCTGGATGAGCCAACCAATAACCTCGACATCAACACTATCCGCTGGCTGGAAGGTGTGCTCAATGAGCGCAACAGCACCATGATCATCATTTCACATGATCGCCATTTTCTGAACAGCGTGTGTACGCACATGGCCGATCTCGATTATTGTGAATTGCGTGTTTATCCGGGTAATTATGACGAGTACATGACGGCGGCGACCCAGGTGCGCGAGCGCATGTACGCAGACAATGCGAAGAAAAAGGCGCAGATCGCAAACCTGCAGGCCTTTGTCAGCCGCTTTTCTGCCAATGCTTCCAAGGCAAGGCAGGCAACATCACGTGCCAAGCAGCTGGAGAAAATCAAACTGGAAGAGGTCAAGCCTTCCAGTCGCGTAAATCCCTATATCCGTTTTGAACAGTCAAAGAAGCTGTTCAGGCTGGCGCTGGATGTTGAAGGTCTGAGCAAGAGCTATGATGAGGGTCCGATCTTTGAAAAGGTTGATCTGAAGGTCGAGGTTGGTGAGCGTGTCGCCATTATTGGCCCGAACGGCATTGGTAAAACAACCTTGCTGCGCACGCTCTATGGCGATCTTGAAAAAGACAAGGGGAGGCTGAAATGGTCCGAAAACGCAAACCTCGGTTACTTTGCACAGGACCATGCAGCAGACTTTGAGGAAAAGACCAACCTGTTCGACTGGATGACCCGGTATGGCAAGGAAGGTGATGATGAACAGGCGATCCGTGCCACACTGGGCCGCTTGCTGTTTTCACAGGATGAGATAAAGAAACCGGTCAACGTTGTATCCGGTGGTGAGCAGGGGCGTTTGCTGTTCGGTCGCCTGATGCTGCAGCAACCGAATATCATGCTGATGGACGAGCCGACCAATCACCTCGATATGGAATCCATTGAATCTCTGAACCTGGCGCTGGAGAATTATCCGGGCACACTGATTTTCGTCAGTCACGACCGTGAGTTTGTTTCTTCGCTGGCAACACGCATCGTTGAGATGCAGCCGGGTGGCGTCATCGTTAACTTCAATGGAACGTACGAGGACTACCTGCGTAGCCAGGATACCGGGCTGCAGAAGACGGGCTGACCATGGAAAATATGATGGCCGTTTTTCTGAACGGTATTGCACAGCTGGAATACGATCGCAACAAGCTGCTGCCGGACCATCAGGCCGCCTACCTGGACAAGATGGATACCCGGATGGATGCCGGAATCCTGGTGGAAGGTGAAATGGTCAGGAATCCTGACCAGAATCAGCGTACTCAGTTTGCCGCGGCCAATCTCGTATCTGCTCTCAAAATGGAAGATGAGTCCATGGCTGCTGCCATGTGCAGTTACCTGGCAATACGCCTGCCCGAGTTAAAGCAGGTGAAGATTGAGGATAATGACGGTGAAGTCACCATTGAACTGGTCTTTGATGAGGAATACCGCAAGCAGGTAGCCGTGGATTTTACCGGTCTGCATTGATCCTGTATTGGCAGGAAGGGGTGGTTTTAGCGGGGTATGTCACCAGAAAGGCTCTGCTCATGTATTCAGTTACCGTGAATGCAGTTGAAATATAGACATATAAAACAGAATCATATGTGATATATCTATTCAAGAATATAACAAAGGCGTTATAAGTTCACTGATTTGTAAACGCTGATTCGTTAAAATGCACGCAATGGAATGAACGATTCTGGCCCGGTTCGGGCAGCAATAGTTAAGCAGCGGAGTATGTTTATGGACTTTGCCCATGCCCTGGGATTGAACAAATCACCTGAGACAACCGAAGAAGAACGTGAGAAATTACAGTTATATATCAATCTGAAGCTGGCTTCCTCAGGACAACCCACCTGTGTTCCCAAAGAGGCAGCCCGCTTCTTTGGCATTTCACGTGACCTGCTGAAAAGCTACCGGGAGAAGAACCGGTTGCTGGCCAACTACCAGTGCCCGGTCGATTTGCGTATCCAGGACTTCCTGAAACGCTACTTTGCCGATCTTGAGCTCAAGCATGTTCCCATGCTTCCGACACAGACCTTTGTACTGGACCGCCACAGTGTGGCGCGCGAGCTGTCTCTGCCCATGGGCAAGGATGAATTCCACTCCGACATCGTCTCCAGTTACCGGGTCCCGCAGGGCGTGTTACACAATCCGGCCAGTGACCGGCGTACCACGAAGGGGTCGTTCCATATTAGCGAAGGTGGCTTGCCGGTTGCCGGCGACAAAAAGGCGGTACCCAAACAGACATTTGCTTTCATGCTTGCCCGTGCGCTCACGCCAACGGATGAGCTGCTGACGATACCGTTTACTTCCAGCCTGCCGGAACCGGCGCGGATGTTTGTATCGTTGTTGCTGCGTCCGATTGTTTGCCCGGAGATTCCGGGCATTGAACCCGAGAAGACCATGGAGATCCGTTTCTTCGCCCCGGGAAATCTTGTCAGCAACCTGGATTTTGTCGAGAGCATATTTGGCAATGGCGGCAATCCCAATCTCACCGAATTTGATGCCGGGCTGGATGTCGAGCACTGGACGGGTACGACCGGTTGCGTCATTCTTGCGCCGCACCTGGTTGGCATTACCAAGAAGGAAGCGGGGCTGCCTCGCTGGGGCAAGGCCACTGAGCGCCAGCGCAAGGATGGCATGTGCTGGAAAGAAGATACCGAGCTTTACAACGATGGCGAGGCCTTCAAGCTGACGGCACGCGACGAGTCCGGTGTCATTGTTACGCTGCTGGCGGACAACTACTTTGGCTATTGCAAGAA
>DMKK01000050.1:8578-9558 GCA_003454335.1 Gammaproteobacteria bacterium
GGTGAGGAATACGGTGTAGACAGCCGTACTATTACACCCGGTTACTCTTTTGACGAGATGGTCGAGCACTATGGCGAGGTGATGGACCTGCAGCCGGAAGGCTATGCGATCGACAAGAATTACCCGGAGATCATTTACCTGCAGCAGAAAGTGCGTATGGACCTGAATGCCCAGACCATTACGTGGATGAAGGATGATGAACTGCGGACCATCAGGTTGCAGCCGGGCAAAATCTACATGCAGCCAAGCGGCTACAAGATTGAAATGAAAAAACATCCGGGGGCGCCGTCCTGGCGTCTGGTCGGTATGAACCCGGAAGGCACGTTCTGCCACAAGCCCAGCACGGTCTCGGGCGGCGGCAAGTCGGAAATTTCAAAATCCCTGAATGATGCTGTCATTTACCGGAACCTGTTTGTCGATGACCTGAACAAGGACCTCGACATGGTGCAGGATATTTTTGACAAGGACTATACACAACGCTTCAAACCGGATTTTGCACAAAAAGATCGCGACCCGACACGCCAGCCACTGAGTGCGGAACGCAGCCTGGGTTCGGTGATCAAGCTGCTGACGCCCACATCGAACTACACTGATGAATATAATGAATGGCTGGCATCCATTTCGCCCCGGATCCTGGCGCTGGTGTTTCTTATCAAGCGTTTCTACCGGCCTGAGTGGGGTAACCGCTGGCGTGAGCACCTGTCGGTCGACGAGGTTGACGGTGCGCCGGCACATGAACTGAAACTTGATGACCGTGATCTTATTGCCTCTTACCTGCGCGTCGGTTTTGACCGGGATTCAAAATGGCGTACGTTCAAGTTAAGACAGGACTACATCGCAACTGAAAAGGTGCAGATGGAAGACGACATTACCGCCTCGGTGGTCGTTCCTGCGAAATGTATCAGCGGTTGTGGTCCGCATGATGCCGCTGATCACAGTGTCAAGCTGGTGAAAAACTGCGAATACCGCCTGTTTCAGCG
>DMKK01000050.1:9605-9829 GCA_003454335.1 Gammaproteobacteria bacterium
CATAAAAAACTGGCCGCCCTGGTGGAGGATGTGCATACCTTCTACCAGTTCACTGCACCCATGCAAAAACTGCTGAAAAAGGCGTATGACGATAATGCCTCCTATGTCGTTTCGTCTGCGCACCCGCGCATGGTCGATGGTGCCCCCTCAAAGAATCCGCGTTATCTGCAGGTGCGCCCGGACCTGGTCAGGCCGGTGCGGAAATACATTGCTGAAATGAGCAC
>DMKK01000248.1:0-619 GCA_003454335.1 Gammaproteobacteria bacterium
CGAATCCCTGCCTCTCCGCCATATTAAACAATAACTTACATCCGACACCTGCAACCAAGAAACGCCCCGAAGGGAGCTTTTGCTACCAAATTTTCAGATTTTAATTCCTGTACCTGTCTTTTCAAACGCGTCTTCTTCCATCTCGGGTATCACATGACACAAGTGGTACTACATCTCAGACCGTATGACTCCCTCGCTTAGTAGCAGTGGCTAATCACAGCATCGCAATCACACAAGGCTGGTATGTGCTAAAATCGCGCGGGCTGGACAGATGTTAGTATTTTAAAACCAACAAAAGATATTAATAATAATTAATGCGTATTAAAACAATGAGGTATAGAGTATTCCTCCTGTTGCTTCTGCTGTTCTCGTGTGGCGCGCAAGCCGTGCCTGCCCCCCTGCTGGAGCAGATCAGAACTATGTACGCGACCCATGGGCACGCGGGTACACGTGTTGTTGCTCAGGGCCTCGGTATCTTGCTGCGCGAACATCAAGGTCAATTACTGGTGCCGGTCATTGTAGACCGCAGCGTGGAGCGCGGTCACAGCTTCCATGCAAAGTTAAAGCAGGGCGGGGGGAGGCTGGATGCTACCTCGCGCTCCTGGGCGCGTATCCTGGT
>DMKK01000248.1:669-8420 GCA_003454335.1 Gammaproteobacteria bacterium
CGGCTATGGCTCAATCCTGTCGGAGAGTGTTGCACTGACCGCCGCTGATGGCTATCAGGTCGGTAATCTAACCGGATCGGGTATCAAGGTGGCCGTGGTCGATCTCGGCTTCACCAAACTCGACAATGCGATTGCGGCGGGCGAGTTACCGGCGGATGCGCTAGACCGCGCGGTTGACTTCACCAATTCGTCCCTGCAATCCGGCACCAAACATGGCACAGGTGTGGCCGAGCATGTTGCAGACATGGCCCCGGGGGCTGAAATTTACTACCTGAAAATCGGCGATTCGGTTGATTTACAGAATGCCGCAGACTACATCGCCGACAATGACATCCAGATTGCGAATCACTCTGCTGTATGGGCCAATGCCAGTTACTATGACGATACAGGCCCAATCAATGCGATTTTCAACGACTCGCATGATAAAGACGGCGTATTCTGGGCAATCTCTTCAGGCAACCAGGCCCAGAAACACTGGCGTGGTGGGTGGCAAGACAGCAACGGTAACAGCCGTCTGGATTTTTCCGGCACAGACGATCTGATGGCGTTATCCGGCACTGCCAATACCGTCAGCGTATTCCTGAACTGGGATCAGTACGGGAGCAACAACAAAACGGACCTTGATCTCCATATCCAGGACAAGGATGGCAACACAGTTGTATCCAGTAGCACCACACAATCCCCGCCTAACAATAACGACCCCGCGGAAGGCGTCAGCTTTTCCTACGATGCCAACGCAGCGCCTTACAGTGTATATGTGGAACATTCCGGCGGCAGCACCTCTAGCCTGGACATCACATTGTTCAGCTTCAGCCACAACTTTGAGCATGCAGTGGCAACATCCAGCGTACTGGACCCTGGCAGCGCTCATGGCGCATTTACAGTAGGCGCGGTCAATCAAACCGCCTGGAATAATGCCAACCCTTCCATACGCGCCTACTCCAGCCAGGGTCCAACGAATGACGGTCGCCAGAAGCCCGATCTGGTCGCCCCTGACGGGACCAGCAGCCTGACCTATGCAACGGCCAGCGGCACCTCATTCAGCTCACCTACAACGGCAGGTGCCGCGGCCTTGCTGCTGGATGAAAATAGCACCCGAACTGCAAGCGACCTCGGCACTTTGTTACGTACTCAGGCCATCGACATCGGTGTTCCAGGAGCCGACGGTGTTTTTGGTTATGGCAAATTACAGTTACCGCTTATCAATTCGGACAGCGACCAGCTGAATAATGTCGAGGAAATTACGCTCGGCACCGACCCGCTGGATGCGGATACTGATAATGACGGCCTGTCGGATTCTGCTGAGGTATCAACATACGATACCGACCCGCTGCTTGCAGATACCGACGGAGACAGGCTGGATGACGGCTACGAGATCAATACGTACGGCACCGACCCGTTGACTTCCAACCGGGGCGACCTGGCCCCCCGGGGTGTGCCGGATGGCGTCATCACCGCGGGCGATGTGCTGTTGCTGTCCCGCTTCTTGCTGGATGATTCAATGGTAGCGACGCCCCAGGAGATCATCCTCGGCGACCTGAATGACAGCGGTGGGCTGGATGTCGGTGACCTGGTTGTCATGATGCGTGTACTGCATGGCGACCTTCCCCTGCCATAGGCAACTTACTCAACTACTGAAGCCCGGGTTATTCAGGCATTACAAACTCCGGCGGTGGCGGAGGTGGTGTCGGTGCGTTCTGGTGGACGATCAGTCGCCAGCCAGTATTGTCCTTGCGGTAAATATTGGTGCCGTAAAAGGGTGGTGGCGGTGGCGTATCGGCTGGCAAGACCTGGATGGTTTCCTCTACCTGGTGGATGGCTATGTCATCTGTCTGAATCCAGCTCAAGTGTGAGATTGCCAGTGCCACGCCATGTCCCTGGGAGAATAACTGGGTAAATACGTCCGTCACACCCTGACGGCCCTGGAGCAGGGGGTACATGGGCAGCATACAACAGATGTCGTCTGCTTCCGCCCAAACGGAAAGCAACTGCTGCAGATCGCCTTCCTCCAGCGCGTCGTAAAAAGCATCTTCGGCTTCCTGGGGGGTGTTGTATCTCTGGGTCATAGTGTCTGTCCGGGCTGATCATTCAGGGAGAGTCGAAGTTATAACTGAAGAGCAGGGTACAGGCCATGATTATTTACTATTAAACGAGGCATGCGCCCCATATCGGGATCACCCTGAACAGTTCAGGCGGCAAAATCGCGCAGCCGGATCGGCTGTTGTCTTGCTCCCCAGTTACCGTGACTGGCTGCAAACACCCCTGCACAGGGTGTGCCGCAGGCGGCGCACTTGCCGTCGGCGGTCAGCTGCCAGTCGGTCAGCACATACCAGTCACGGCCAATCAGCAGTTCTCCACAGTGGTGGCAATAGGTGCTGTCACCGGCTGCATTGTGGACGTTACCGGTATAGGCGTAGCGCACGCCGTTCGCCATGGCGATTTCACGGGCACGGATGAGCGTTTCCTTCGGTGTCGGCGGGACATCCATCATCTTCCAGTCCGGATGAAAGGCGGAAAAATGCATCGGTACATCCGGGCCCAGTTTGTCCACGACCCAACGGGTCATTGCATCGAGTTCATTTTCCGAATCATTCTTGCCGGGTATCAGCATGGTGGTCAGTTCCAGCCAGACGCTGGTTTCGTGCTTGATGTATTCCAGGGTTTCCAGCACCGGCGCCAGGTGCGAGCCGGTAATCTTGTGATAGAAGTCCTCGGTGAACGCCTTGAGATCCACATTGGCGGCATCCATGTACCGGTAGAATTCCTGACGTGGTTCGGGGCAGACATAACCCGCAGTGACGGCCACCGACTTGATGCCCCGTTCATGGCAGGCCCGGGCGACATCAATCGCATATTCGTGGAAAATTACCGGGTCATTATAGGTATACGCGACGCTGTTGCAGCTGAGTTGTTCTGCCGCACGGGCGATAAGCGCCGGGGAAGCCTCATCGGTCAGGGTATGAATCTCCCGTGATTTGCTGATATCCCAGTTCTGGCAGAACTTGCAGGCGAGGTTGCATCCTGCCGTACCAAATGACAATACCGGCGTGCCGGGCAGAAAGTGATTCAGCGGTTTCTTTTCAATGGGATCAATGCAATAACCGCTCGAGCGGCCATAGGTAGTGAGGACAATCTCGTCATCCAGATTTTCCCGCACAAAACACAACCCGCGCTGACCCGCATGCAATTTGCAAAAACGGGGGCAGAGGTCACACTGTACCCGGCCATCTTCCAGCTTGTGCCAGTATTTTGTGCTAACGGTGTACTGATCTCGCTCGGTCATCATCTGAAACCGTATCTCCAACCTGGTGAATACTGCTTACCCACAATAATAGTAGCAGATGCATGGCATGATGTTGCTGTCATTGTAATTCCCGTTAAGGCAAGCTACCTGATATGACCGGGTTCATCTTTCTCAAGATAAGCCTCTTCTTCAGCTGTCAATTCCACCTCGTCAAAGCCACTGATCATCGGCATAACATGTTCCTTGAATGAATGGCCGGTGGTCAGCAGGTAGACATGTATAATCACAAACATCAAAATGGCAAAAGCGACTGCAGTGTGAAACATTGCCACCCAGGATAACGCCTCACCAGGTGCAGCGCCCGCCCAGAAAGTGTACAGCAGGTACAGCAGGCCGCTGATCCAGATTGCAGGAAACAGGAACAGCTTGAGCGCGAGATAGGATATTGCCTGAAGTGGGTTATGTTTACGCCAGTAAGCCTTGCGGTAAGGGTGGCGTTCTCCCTTGAAAATCCCAAAGGCATAGAATTTTGCCACCTTCAACAATCCATTTGTTGTGGGTACATAATGGCGCCAGGTACCGGTGGTCAGGTGCCAAAAGATAGCAAAGACCCACAGGAGCAGAAGTCCCAGTGCGCTACCGGTATGCAGGGTAACCGCGTTTTTAAAATCCAGCAGATTATGGAAGCCGTGAATACCGAAACCGGTGAACAACAGCAGCATAATTAACACCATCTGCGTCCAGTGCCAGAAGCGTTCGAAGCGGGTAAAAAGCATTACGCGACGCAGTGTCATGATTGTTTCCTCGCTTTGGTAGAGATCAGCCGAATCATGCCATGCCCTAAAACGCCAAGCAGCGTGCAGGCGACAGCCAGCAGTCCGACAACATCCAGCCAACGGTAACTATCACGCCCCGGCAGGTAGAAGCCTTCAAGATCTTTTAGCCGACCCTCCTTGGCATGGCATTCGGCGCACGCCAGCGCGTCTTCTTTGGGGGCCACCATGTGAGTAATTGGCCAGTAAGAATAGGTTTCAACAAAACCGTATTCGCCACTATAGGGCAGGTTGTTTTTCTCCATACCAGCCTTGATAGCTTTGGAAAAGTCGTAGCTGCCCCAGTAGGCGTCCTGATCATTGCCCCACAGGTGCATGTAAACCAGTGTGTTGTTGCCTTTGTCATAAGGCTGAAAGGTATGCATCTCCTTAAACGGCCAGATACGTGAATTCTCATCAGCCGCAGAACCGGTATAGCGGTTGATATCCACAGGTCCACCAGCAGGATCAAATTGTGTATCGATAGTGGTGTATATCATCTGGCCGTCGAACCAGCCGTAATGCGGCACCAGGTTCTCGCCGTATTTAAAGCTACCCTTGATTGACTTGTAAGTGGCGCGATGTTCGCCATTGCCCTGGGTATAGTTTTTTTCCTTGTAACCTTCGCCATTCTTTGTCTTGCCGGCAGTGCGCCAGTCCCAGTCTGTTTTGGTGGCAATTCCACCACGTGCAATGGTCGGAATATGGCATGTCTGGCAGGCAACCCTGTCCACGTGGTTATTCAATTTAATGTTAACCAGACTGCTGTTGGGATGCGGTTCGCCGCTGTGACACGATTCACAGGTGGCAACATCACGGCGCTCTCCGGGCTTGCCGGTACCTTCGGTATCTTTGGCAATCACATCGTAGCGGCTACCTGTCCACACATGTTTTTTAGTGACATGGCATTTAGTGCAGGCAAAGTTAGGGCCGGCCTCATCCATATGCACATCCAGTTTTTTATCCGGATGGATGAGTGAGGAATCCAGATCACCATGTTTTACGCCATCGCCGCCACCGCCATAGAAATGGCAGCCACCGCAGTTTTCACGTGCCGGCAGACCGACATTCTGCGCAACCGTGGACCACTGAATCGGTTGCTTGCCTGCAAACATTTTCGAACAGGCCTTGTTGCCTTTGGTCGGCGGCGTTTTGTAATAAGTGCCAGTACGGTCATGACAGACCACGCAGTCAATATTATTCTCATTGTTAAAGTCGAAGGTCTCATCCTTCCAGCCATAACCGGCATGGCACTGCGCGCACATGCCCTCATTGCCACGCGCGTTAGTACAGAAGGTATTGACCAGATGTTTTTTACCCAGGGTCTGGCCAGTTTTTTTATTTTCGTAAGTCCATGTCCAGTGTATGTTTTTCATAAACTGCTGACCGGCCTCGTTATGACACTTCAGACAGGCCCTGGTGACCTCGGGGCCACTCAAAAAGGGTGCTTGCAGTTCTTCAAATTTGCTATGGTCAGCGGTGGAATTCGAATCGGAACGCAAGGTAGGTTTTTCTATAAGCGTATCCAACCGGTAGTTCATGTCAGCATCTGTTTCTCGAGCTGCTTCATTTGTAGCCTGGGTGTTGAATGTAAACAAAAGCAGCAGCAACCCGGAGACAAGGCTCAGGGCATTTCGCACCGTTACCCGCCGATTGAAGATGACCATGGTTTTTTCTCCATACCGCAGACAAAGTTGGATAGCCAATTCCTCTATGCATTGATACAAATAGTGAATTGTCGGGTATATAACAATATTTGCGGATCAGTTTCCATGATAAACATCAAGCCATGGGGTAAAAAGCAAAGAGAACAGTTATTAGCGGGCCGTTGTTATTCATTGCGAATTGGAATCATTTATAACGATCAGACAGGTTATAGATTGGGTTCCGTATTTCATGTATGTTCAAGCTGTGTCTGCAACGTGAAAAGGGAACACAATGGCTTTAACGGGCCATCCTTCGAGGTGGCCTTTGCCTTTGTATCGTCATCCTCGCATGCGCCGGGATGACGGTGAAGGAATTTATCAGAGGCTCACAAAATATAATTATGAACAAGTTGCAGATAGCAAAGCTGTTTCGAACAAAGTGTCTTGCTGCCGTTCTTGGACTGGCGGGTTGCTTCTGCAACATGAGTGTTGCGCTGGCCTCCGAGGATTTGCTTGAGCATGGCAGGTATGTCTTTTATGCCGCAGGCTGTGTTTCCTGTCACACCCGCGATCAACTGATGGCCGGAGGGCGACCGCTTGTTTCACCCTTTGGGACCTTCTATCCGCCTAACGTTACACCGCACAGGGAATACGGTATCGGCGCCTGGAGCGAGGAGGATTTTTTACGCGCATTGCGTGAGGGCCTGAATCCGCAAGGTGAACACTATTACCCTGCGTTTCCCTATCCCTCTTACACCCGGATGACGCGTCAGGATATGCAAGCCCTGTATGCCTACCTGATGACGCTACCCGCATCCTCCAGGGGAATCCAGCCACATGATCTTCCCTGGCCTTTCTCCTCCCGACCAATGGTCGCGTATTGGAAGGCGGGCCGCTTTACATCAGGAGAATTTCCGACTGATCCGGATAAATCACCGCAATGGAACCGGGGCGCATATCTTGCCGATGCCCTTGGACATTGCAGTGAATGTCATACGCCGCGTGACTACCTGGGTACCCCCCGTCGCGACCGCTACCTTGCCGGCACCTGTACAGGGCCGGACGGGAGGCGGGTGCCCAATATCACACCGGACAGAGACACCGGCATAGGTCACTGGACATGTGAAGCGCTGATGACCTTTCTGAAAACAGGGAAGAAACCCGATGGCAGTTACACCGACAGCCTTATGGCAGAGGTGCTGGGTACCAGTTGCATGCAGTTGACCAGAGACGACCTGCATTCATTGGCAATCTACCTGCAGTCATTGCCGCCGATTCACAATGATCTGGATGCCCTGTGTGCACCGTTTGACGACTCCAGCTTTTACGACTAATGCAATTGACGTCTGTTGTCATGAGGAATAGGTTACGGGCAGACCATCTCCCAGCCATACCCGGCTGGTCATACCGGTCGGATTGCCGTACATGCCCCAGGAACTGATGCTGGTGGAAAAAGATGAGCACGGAAAAATGTACATCCGTGATATTCTCGGGGTCGCCTTTGTTCCCCTGCAGAAAGAAACCAACGCCAATGAAAATAGATAGCAAGGTGGCTTTGCTGACGGCTATTGTAATAACGGCTACCATATTCTTTAGTGGAATAACCGCTACTGTTTTGTTCCCCAACGAAGCATTGGCTGCCACGGACATCTCCGTGGTGGATCAGAACGTTGTTCCCGACATCAAAACGTCCGCTGGTAAAGAACACGATGGCCACGCTGGTGGCCACGACGATCCTTTTGCCGACGTTCTGCTGCTGTTTGCACTGGCCATTCTGGCAGCAATGGTGGGGCGCTGGGGCGCCAGGTTATTAAACCAGCCTTCTGTGCTGGGGGAACTGCTCATGGGGGTGCTGGTAGGCAATGTCCTCTACTGGCTGGGAGGCCCCCTGGCCTTTATCGTCATGCATATGGATGTAGCGGGAGAGATATTCCGGGAGGTTTGGCAACATACCGGCACCGTACAGGAACTGCTGCAGCAGGTATTCAATGCCGACGAGATGGCGCCGGGTGCGGTAGGCGATCGGATGCAGGCCCTGCTCACGGGCGG
>DMKK01000180.1:0-699 GCA_003454335.1 Gammaproteobacteria bacterium
TCAACGGTACCCATCCGGGACGTAACTCCGAGGGCGAGATCACCCTGTTCGACGGAACGGGCGTCGGCCTCCAGGACCTTGCCGTCGCCTCCGTCGCAGCGAAACTCGCCGAAACACAGGGTAAGGCGCAGATTGTCGAGTTGTAGGCTACAACAAAGTTTATTACAGCCACCATTCTTGCCGCATCGATGGCCGCTATGGCAGAGGCGGGTACCGACCAGCCTGGGCGGCACTACTATAAAAAGGTTTGGTCAATGAGGAATTTCTCTCCATTAAAGCACAAGCACTATTTTTGTGATCAGTAAGAGATCTGCAACATCAATGACGCTGTCGGCATTCATATCACCGTGCGCAAACTGTAAGTCACCAGGGATACGCTGCCCCAATACCAACTGTGTCACAATCAGTACATCGGCCGCATTAATCAATCCATCCGGATTGTCCCAAGGGGCGAGATCACTATCAGCAAGGGATGGTGTGTCCGTGAGAGTGAAGCCTGTCCAATTTTTCCGTCGAGCTCCCGAAACTCAAAATGGGTGAAGCCGGCTGCGCTGGCATCAATGACGCCGATGAACTGAAAACCAAACACTTGACTGAAATCGACCTGAGTCGTTCCACTGTCAGGTAGCGGCTATAGGCGTGGCGCAGGAACGCCAGACCCATGACGGGCAGAAAGTATTCGTTGCTGGCGTAGTTGGA
>DMKK01000180.1:734-3493 GCA_003454335.1 Gammaproteobacteria bacterium
CCAGAGACGTTTTTCGATGGCTTCAATGTGTTCGAGTTGCGGCATAGTTCTTCTGTTGTCCTTTTCGGTTATTTAACCTTGAGTACCAGTGTCATCGAAACCTTCAAATGCATCCTGAATAATGCTCTCCAACCCATGAACTTCGTCGTCTGTCAGGGCAGAGAAATCCTTTTCGCGCTTCCTTTTAGACAGCGTGCCGTCATTCTGGCGAATAAACATGATGAGGTTCTGCGCCAGCCGATCCTGCATCTCGATCATTTCCATGATTCTGGACATGGCTTCATCATGCCGGCGAATATAATCAATCTCTTTGGGCAGATCGTGCTCAACCGTGCGCTGGACGCAGGCGTAGAGAAATTCCGCCGCTTCTGTGCAGTCAAAATAACGATAAAGGTCGGTGGTGTCGTTTAGCACCTCGACGTTTCGCTCAGCCGTGGGACGCCATTCGATGAAATCCATCAAGGGTGCTGAATGTGCCTGCAACGTTTTGCGGTAATCATCGATACGATCCAGCATGACAGAAGACACCGGGAAGACCATGCCCGGCGGCGTGTATTTGCGTTCTGCCAGCACATGATGAATCAGGCAACGGTGCACGCGGCCATTGCCATCCTGAAACGGGTGAATGTAGATAAAGCCAAAGGCAGTTGCGGCTGCCTGTAAGATGGGATCAAGCCCGTCGTTCCGCATCCGGTTATTTGCGTCCAGCATGCCTTCGCATAGGTCGTCGAGATTATCCGGACGAGCGCCAATAAATTCCGGCAAAGGATCACCGACATGATCGCGCTCGCCAAGGTACACACCATCAGGGCGCAGGCCCGGGAAGACAAACCGTGTATCCTTGATCAGCACCCTGTGAAGTCGAACGATTTCATCGAGCGTGAGTTCGTTTTTCCCGGCCTGGAGAACAGCCTTTCCCCAATGTTCCAGCCGGTTACGCGGTGCGCGCTCACCTTCGATCTCGAAGCTCGCGCGACTGTCAGCCAGCAGCAGGAAACTTGTGGCCCGCGTAACGAGGTGTTGACCTGTGCGGCCGACGGTCTCAGCAGCGCGTTCTGCCAGGCCCAGCGCGGCGAACTCTTCAAGCTGTTTCGTTCTGCGTATGACTGGACACCAATTACCGCTTCCAAGCAAATTATCTCGTACCTTGTGACGCCTGGAGAGTTTTGCCTTACCAGTGAAATAGGCCCTGGCATCCAGTGCATCGACGGCCGTTACACTGGGCGCATCTTCAACGTCCAGCGTCTGCCCTGTCAGCATTTCATAGAAGAACCAGGTGCGTCGCGTCTGCGTGCCGCCAGGTGTGGACCTGACGTATTCTTCCAGGATAGCTTTAGGCACTGCTTCAAAGGCACGCTTTAATATCAGCAGATCAATATTTTCATGGCGCAGGGCAAAGGCCAGGTGTTCGGTAAACTGGTTGCCGGGTTGGTAGCGTTTATCGAAAATGCGCCAACGCCCTTTCTCCTGCTGGCTACCCCGGATATGTTTCTCCGAAACACAGCTTGGTTGCCGAACGGGCGCCTGAAGGCCGAGTGCCTGGACAAGCGCCGCCCAGCCGGCAAGTTGTGTTTCCTTTGGAATGACCTCGTCCTGGAAACTGAATAGCGCTTCTAATTTAAGGAGCATTTGTCGAAAACCTTTTACTTTGGTCGAAAATTGATCGAAATATATCAGTGATATCGAATAATAGATATATTCGCTGTCGAAAAACGCTCATTATTGTCGATATATGTATTATATTAGCGGGATATGTCGAAAATCACTGTATTAGGTGTCCGCAATTACGGTCACACTGCCATCACGCCCTAGCTATACGCCTGACTTAGATCTCTACCACCCAATCCGGCCTGAAATCCGGGTTCAGCGCCTTCGGCGCATACCCGCGTGGGTTGCAGATCACCTGCGTGCCATAGATCTCGTAATCAAACGATTCATGCATATGTCCGTGGATCCACAGGACTGCGCGGTCGCCACCCATAAGATTCTCCAGATTACTGGCGAAGGCCGGTGTCAGCAGGTCTTGCACATACCTTGGATGCACTGACCGGGATGAAGGGGCGTGGTGGGTGATCACTACGGTCTTGCCGGCAAAGGGTTCAGTGAGCATTGTCGCCAGCCAGTCCCGGCTTGCTGTGTGCAGCCGGATGGCATCCTCGGGGGTGAACAGCTGAGCATGGTTCTGAATGATGGAAAAATCCGTCATCCGCTGTCGTGCCTGCTGCATGGCAAAGAACTTGTCTGCCTCGCCGAACAGGGCGAAGTCCGTCCACAGGATGCTGCCCAGAAACCGAACGCCATCGATGATCACCTGATCATCATTCAGGACATGGATGTTGTCCGGCGCCTGAGCCTTCAGCTGATCGACAAGGGTAATGTCATGGTTATAGAACTCGTGATTCCCTGGCACGTAGATCACTGGCCTGTCCGGGAACCTGGCTTCCGCCCAGCGCAGGCCTTCCATACCTACACCGATATCGCCCGCTAATACGACGACATCGGCATCAGTCACCGGCGGTTCGAAGTCTTCGAACTCAGTGTGAAGATCATTCAGAATATAGAGCTTCATAGGGTATCTTCCGCGCCCACGGGCCGGCGTGGCGTCACGCACAGGCCGGTCACCTCAGTCTCGGCCAACTAAAGGTTATGTCGGCCATTGAACGCTGCCGCAGTGCGGCGTTGGGCGGCCACGTGCTGCACTGCAAAGCCTGCGAGCACACGCAGATCGCCTACAACTCCTGCCGCAACCGGCATTGTCC
>DMKK01000232.1 GCA_003454335.1 Gammaproteobacteria bacterium
CTGGTTGTAGCCGATGGGCAGCGCCGTGTCTTCATAGGCACGACTGGCCAGGGCCTCGTCGACGAACAGGTGCCGGGGGGTATTGCGGATGACATCAAGCACTGCTTCGTTGCGAATACCTTCCTCACGCAGGCGCGCCACCAGCCGGTCGCGGGTACGCTGCGAGGTCATACCAATGCCGCGATTCGTTGTTATCAAGGGTACGTTTCCATTATTTGTATTATTCAGCCAGCCAGCTGGCAATGCCGTCGATAGCATCATAGCGGGTCAGATCGACATCCAGCGGGGTAATTGAAACATAACCCGAGCGCACGGCGTGAAAATCAGTCCCCGGACCGGCATCCTGCTCGGGCCCCACCGGCCCAACCCAGTAAACCGGCCGCCCGCGCGGATCGTGATCCTTGACCACCGGTTCGGACTTGTGGCGATGCCCGAGCCGCGTTGCCTGCATGCCCTTGAGCTCCTCCCAGGGCAGGTCAGGCACATTCACATTGAGGATAGTGTCTGCCGGCAGGGTACCGGAGATGACGCGCTGCACCAGTTCCAGGGTAACGCGGGCTGCCGTAGCATAATACTGCGGACGCGCACCCTCTGTCGCCATGGAAACAGCAATGGCCGGATACCCCAGGAAACGGCCTTCCATGGCAGCAGCCACCGTGCCTGAATAGAGCACATCATCCCCCATGTTGGCGCCCGCATTGATACCGGAAACCACCATATCCGGCTCTGATTCCAGCAGGCCGGTGATGGCAAGGTGCACGCAGTCGGTGGGGGTACCATCGACACAGAAAAAACCACTGTCGGTCTGCCGCGCCCGCAGCGGGTTATCCAGCGTCAACGAATTGCTGGCACCGCTGCGATCACGATCCGGTGCCACGACATGAATAACCCCGATACTCGCCAGTTCAGCCGCCAGCGCCTGCAAGCCCGGTGCCTGGTAGCCATCATCATTACTGAGCAAAATATTCATTGTTTTATCGTTACTATCCAGCAACTCCCCCTTCCAGGCCGTGTAGTATAAAGGAACTACGCCCAAGGAATCTCCCGTCATTATGGCCAACCGCAAAAAACTCTCCCAGGAGGATATCGAGCTGTTCCGCCGCAGCGTCGGCCCTGTCAGAAAAATCAGCCATGACAAGGCCATCCACACACGAAAAGCACGCCCAGTCAGCCGGCAGCCACGACCACAGACCGAGGATACGGCCGTAGCGGACACATTCTCGGATTACTATGACGCCGCCGGAGAAGTTGCATCAGACGACACCCTGTTTTTCACCCGCCCCGGGATTCAACAGCGGAAACTGCAGCAGCTCAGACGCGGCCGCCTGTCCATCGGAGCCGAACTGGATATGCATGGCATGACCGTCGCCGTTGCCCGTAATGAACTGGTACAGTTCGTCGCCAGTTGCCGGGACCAGCACATCCGCTGTATACGTATCATTCATGGCAAGGGGTACAGCACCGCTGGCCAGGCGCCGGTGCTGAAAAACCGGCTGAACAACTGGCTGCGCCAGCACCATGATGTACTGGCATTCAGCTCCGCTCCAAAAAACGAGGGCGGCAGTGGTGCCGTCAATGTATTGCTGCGAACAACGTCCAGGTAGGAGCGCGTTACAAGAGTGCGAGAGACTCAATGCAAGAAAATACATTACTAGCCAAAAGAGAACTTCAGTATCTTTTTGTCGGGGTCATATTCCTGGTCGTTGCAAATATCATTGACCTTGTTTCCGGAACGCCGTTCTGGGGCATCACCCGGTTTATCTATTTGGGCTCTGACGAGAATGTATCAGCCTGGTACTCTTCGATATTGCTGGCTGTTGCAGGGCTGATAGCTTATGAATGCTGGCTGTATGCCAACAAAAAGAACATTCAGGGTAGTTTATCATTCCTGCTTTTCGCCGGCTTGCTTGTTTTTATGTCCGCAGATGAAGTCGCGAGGATTCATGAAATCATTGGAAGGTATACTGCCGATTTTTTTGGCATTTCATCAAGAGACTTCGCAACACGTGCTTCCTGGGTATGGATCGGCGGGCCGTTTGTAATCGCTGTTTTCATCGGCTTTATGCTGCTTTTAAGGAAAATGTTTTCGTTAGTTCCCGGCAGTATGTTTTATTTGCTTACTGGTTTTTCCTTGATCATATTAGGCGGGGTTATTTTAGAAAGTACCATCAATTTCCTGAACCATGAAGAACTTCAGTGGCTATGGAATATTGAAATCATAGTAGAGGAATCACTCGAAATGATCGGCACCCTTTTTATTGCTTACGCATTAATAGTATGGAGAGACGGGGCTATAAAACTGTACCCATAAACAGCTAATCAGGGTCCGCGTTAGTGATTTATGTTTTTACACTGCCCCAAATATTCAGCTTAACCTGGTACGCCTTTAACGCGTTGCTGCCAGAGGCTGTAGAGGACGGGTAATAACAGCATCGAAACCAGCGGTGCAGTGATCATGCCGCCGACCATGGGCGCGGCAATGCGTTTCATGACCTCCGAGCCGGTGCCACCGCCAATGAGGATGGGCAACAGGCCGGCAATGATGACCGTGGCCGTCATGGCCTTGGGCCGCAAGCGCTGCAAGGCACCATCCATGATGGCGGCATGCAGTTCCGCGCGCGTGGCTGGTTGTGCGCGCTGCACTGCCGAATCAAGATACACCAGCATCACCACACCGAATTCGGCGGCAACACCGGCGACGGCAATAAAGCCGACGGCCACCGCCACTGACAGGTGATAATCCAGCGCCCATAAGATCCAGACACCGCCGACCAGCGCCAGTGGCAGCACCAGCATGACCATTAACGCCTCGGTCAGGTTACGAAAAATGATATACAGCAGCACCAGGATCAGTCCCAGCGTCAGGGGCACGATGACACTGAGCCGTTGCCCCACCCGCTCCAGGTATTCGTACTGGCCGGACCAGCTGAGTGAATAACCGGGCGGGATATCGATTTCGGCCGCAACCCGCGCGCGGGCCTCGGTCAACCAGGAACCAACGTCGATGTCAGCGATGTCGATATAGATCCAGCCGTTGAGACGGGCATTTTCGCTCTTGATCATGGCCGGTCCGTCATGAATGACAATCTCCGCCACATCGCCGAGTGGTACCAGCCCGCGCCTGGTGTCCACCGGTATCTGGGCAATGCGTGACAGCGATTCGCGAAACCGTGGCGCCATGCGCAGACGCACCGGGTAACGTTCACGCCCCTCGATAGTCCAGGCCACATCCTCACCGCCGATGGCAGTGCGCACCACTTCCTGAACCTCGCCGACACTCACACCGTAGAGCGCCGCTGATTCCGGGTTCATTTCAATATCGATGTAACGTGCCGAATCAACCCGTTCGGCAAACGCCGAGTGCGTGCCCGGCACCGTACTGACGTCCTGTTCGATCTGCTGCCCCAATGATTCAATAACGGCCAGATTCGGTCCAGCCACCTTGACACCAACCGGTGTACGGATGCCGGTCGCGAGCATGTCAATGCGTGCCGAGATTGGCATCAGCCAGGTATTGGTCAGCCCCGGCACCTGCACCGCCCTGTCCAGTTCATTACGGATACCGGCCAGTGTCATGCCGTCACGCCATTCTGCTTCAGGTTTCAGGCGGATGGTGGTCTCGATCATGGTCAATGGTGCCGGATCGGTGGCAGTCTCGGCACGCCCGATCTTGCCGAACACCTGCTCCACCTCCGGTACCGTCCGGATCAGCCGGTCAGTCTGCTGCAACAGCTCGGCGGCCTTGCCGGCGGACAGCCCCGGCATGGTGCTGGGCATATATAACAGGTCTCCCTCGTTGAGGGAGGGCATAAACTCGACCCCGAGCTGACGCCATGGCAATACCGCACTGGCCACGACCAGCGCCGCAATTACCAGGGTCAGCCGTGGATGTCGCAATGACGCATCGATCACCGGCCGGTAACCGGCCATCAGCCAGCGGTTCAGCGGGTTGTCACTTTCACGCCGGATATTGCCGCGCACCAGCCAGGCAATCAGGGCCGGCACCAGGGTCACGGAGAGTCCGGCCGCCGCCGCCATTGCATAGGTCTTGGTGTAGGCCAGTGGCGCAAACAGGCGGCCTTCCTGTGCCTCCAACGCAAAGATCGGGATGAAACTGATGGTGATGATCAACAGCGAAATAAACAGCGGCCGGCCGACCTCGACCAGCGCCTCGATAAACGCCGGGGAATCCGGCGACATTTGCCCGCCTTCCATGCGCTTGTGAACATTTTCGATCATGACAATCGTGGCATCGACCATGGCACCGATGGCAATCGCAATACCGCCCAGCGACATGATGTTCGCGGTAATGACCTGCAGCGACATCACCACAAAGGCGGCGAGTATGCCGACCGGCAGGGAAATGACGATCACCAGCGAGGAACGCAGGTGCAGCAGAAACACGGCACACACCAGCACCACGGCAATGAATTCTTCCAGCAGGCGATACGACAGGGTATTGACCGCGCGCTTGATCAACTGCGAGCGGTTGTAGGTCTCGACAATTTCGACGCCAGCAGGCAAACCTTCGGCAAGTTCCTGCAGCCGCGCCTCGACCCGCTCGATCGTCGCCAGCGCATTCTCGCCATGACGCATAACGACAATGCCGCCAACGGTTTCGCCTTCACCGTCGAGCTCGGCCATGCCGCGGCGGGCACGCGGCACCTCGACGACATCGGCAATATCGCCAATCCGGGGCACGGTGCTGAAATCCCAGCGGGATAACAACGGCACGCGCTTGATGTCTTCCACGCCACGCAGGTAACCCTTGCCGCGCAGCAGATATTCCGCCTCGGCAATCTCCAGCATGGAGCCGCTGACTTCCTGTGCGGCATCGGCGATCGCATGCCGGATTTGGTGATAGCCGAGCTCCTCACGTTCCATGCGCATAGGATCGAGACGTACCTCGTACTGCTTCTCCATACCGCCGAGTGTGGCCACCTCCGCAACGCCGGGTACGCTGGTGAGCTCATACCGCAGGAACCAGTCCTGCAGGGCGCGTAAATCGGCCAGGTCATGCTGGCCGGTCCGGTCCACCAGTGCATACTGGTAGATCCAGCCGACACCGCTGGCATCGGGGCCGAGCACGATCTTTGCATCAGCCGGCAGGCGTTCGCGGATTTCATTCAGCGCTTCCAGCACCCGGCTGCGTGCCCAGTAGGGATCGGTGCCATCCTCGAAAATGACATAGATATAGGCATCACCGGTAAACGAATAGGCGCGTACCGTGCGGGCACCGGGCGCTGCCAGCATGGCAGTCGCCAGCGGGTAAGTGACCTGATCCTCAATCACCTGCGGCGCATGTCCGGGATGCGTTGCACGAATGATGACCTGCACATCGGACAAGTCAGGCACCGCATCCAGTGCCAGCCGGCTGGTCAACCAGGTCCCGGCCAGGGTCAGCATGGCGGCCAGCACCAATACCAGTGCACGGTTGCGTACCGACCAGGTAATCAGGCGTGTAATCATGCAATTCAATGACTGGCTGGCGCTACTCGCCTGCCATGCGTGCCATACCGGCCCGCAACGTCGCCTCTGAATCGATCAGGAACTGGGCCCGCTCGACCAC
>DMKK01000150.1 GCA_003454335.1 Gammaproteobacteria bacterium
ATAAGATCCTTCCAGCCAGTCGACCACTGTCAATGAGTCATTACTGTAGTCTCTGGTAGCGCTGTCCTCTTCATCACTGAACATAGATGTCACGTTTTTATAGGCCTTGTTGCGAATAATAGTATAGGAAAGATCATCTTCCACTTTCCCGCCCATTTTGACCCGAACAAAAGCCAGGTCAGGGAAGGCAGTGAGCACCAGCCCATTGATCTCTGCCACCTTTTGCATAGCAAAATCTGCCTGGTGTTTTGCGCTGCCTTTTTTACTCCCACAATCGGCTTCCTGACAGCGGTTTATATAATCATCACGAGCTAATATTGGTGCCAGTTTCTTCTCCATATGCTGGAATAACTCGACCTGGGGATTATCTGTTTTATAACCGGTCACGACATCTTTGCTCATCCAGTCATCAAGGCCACCAAGATCTCTTTCCATGCCTTGACGCATGCCCCCGTACCAGCTGTCGCGAATTTGTGTTCGATGACTCGTGGGCAGGAAGGAAAGATACATGTCCTCACCTTCCATACGTAGAAAATCCATATAAAGCCGTGTATTCAGCTGATGTTTTAAGTTCCCGAATACGTTAAAGCCGGCAACCAGCAGGTAATGGATGCGTTCCAGCATCGGGTAGTCGATGATCCAGGCGCTTTCCGGAAAGTCACCGGCAAAACCGTTGCGCACCGAGGCGCTGTCAAAATGCCGGAAGATGGTGAGTGCGGCGTTCGGGTTGGTGCCGTCTCCGTCCCAGATGTATTCCATGGCAGAAGCAATATCCTGCTCCGGCATTTTTTCGAACCAGGCCTGCCTTGCATTCATATAAGTGCGCTGGTGCCTGGCATATTCATTCCAGGCCTTTTTAATGCGGAGAATATCGCCTTTCTCCGCGGGCAGTTCCAGGTACTCCGCCATCTCGTCAAGAAATTCCGGATGATTGGAGGCCAGGTCCTTGTCCGGGTCAAAAAAGACCACCCAGAACTGGTCTTCAATGACATTCAGTGCGATCTGGCCACGGCAGACCGGTCCCTTGATGAAGCCTTCGATAATGAAGTGTGCATCATCCAGCAGAAACCGGTAGCGTGATTTGACCGGAATAGGCCTGAATGCCAGGAATGGATTGGACGAGATATGTGGCTCGTAGGAGGGCAGTTCGGTGACGCTGTATTCCGGTGTCAGGAACAGTTCCCGGTAACGGACCATGCGTTGTGCGGATAGTTCGTAGACCATATGACTCTTGGCAACAATGCTGGAGTGATAGTTGCGCAGGCGGTAATAGAAGGGTGCTGTACCCGGATCATCAAACGGTCGTGTGGTTGCGATCTCCTGGATCGGTTGCCCGGGTGGCGAGGAAGATCTCACCAGTCGATAAAATTCCCGTGCCGCCGTATCTTCGAAATGCAGGTGTGCCTGGAACAGGTGCTCGTATAGATAGCGGCTGGCAAGTTGCTGTTTGGCAGATGGTCCATTAAAAAATGCCTCCCAGTCTTTTATTTGCGATGTTGCTGCTGCAGAGGGCTGTGCGGCCGGTGGTGCCGGTGCGCCCTGCGCCAGCCATTGCACCAGCGTCCGGTATTCCGCATCACTCAGGTTGGGCATGGCGTAGGGCATGCCCCATGACGGGTGTTCTTTCGAGAATTTGTCGAATTCGTCCCGTTTGGGGCATACCTGGTCGCGATTGAGCCGGATATCGAGGTCTTCGGACAGCTTGCCGGTACGGGCTTGCGGGTGGAGTTGTTTCAGACGCAGCATTTGATACATCATGGATTGCTGCAGATTTTCTTCCCTGTTGTTCGCAGCTTCAGCCAGCACCGGATGGAATCCCTTTGTGCGCCATTCCGCGGTACTGTTTGCATCGATAAACAGGCGGCTGGGTGCGGCGCCCCGGATGCGTTCACCGTCATAGACCAGTTCCTTGCTGGCGCCCCGGGCCAGGCCCTCGTATGAGGAGAATTTGAGCTGACAGGGTGCGTCCACGCAGCCATGGCAGACCACGCAGCGGCGTTCCAGTAGCGGCTTGACGCGCTCCCCGTACAGGATCGGTGCTTCCGGGGTGGTGGCCAGCAGCCCGTAATCGAGATCTACCTTTTCAGAAATCGGGGAGGGTGGCGAACTGGAGCAGGATAACAGCCCGAACCAGAGTGCCAGCAGTACGAGAAAGTGCAGACTGTGTGCATGGCCTGTCTTCATGGGGCGATTACGGGCAAATTCCATAGGATGATCTTGTCTGCTCTGCGTGGGTTTTATGGCCGGTACTCTACCAGAACCATGTGCGGCTGTTGATAGTGCGATCCCAACAAAATACGTCTGCTTGTCAGCCGGGTAGAACCCTGCAGTGGCGTATACCCTTGGTGACCATCTACGGGCGTGTTGTGAAGGTTCTTGTCAGGAAGTACATGTGCACATACTTATAAATATGATAAATATCAGTTGGTAATATTATATTTCTCACTGTTATTCTATGCGGTGACTGCGTGCTTTGGGTCTTTATGGCCTGCTGTGTAATGTCCGGGAACGGATTGCTGACGGGTATGCAGCTGACTGCTACGCCAACGCCATGCAGGATGATCGGTTTGCCAGCAGGGTTTTCAAGCGTCCGCCAGGGTGGTCCTGTCATCACCCGGTACACCTGTTACGCCCCGCCTGGCGTGCAACGGGTAAGCATGGCGCCATCTGTGAAGCAAACGATTTCCATCTGATTGCAGTGCCAAAATAGTCCTGTTCGGGGTGTTTCCGGGCGAGCAGGGGAGCAGGAAGCCCCGTTTCCGGCTTGACCTTTATCTGGCTGGAGCATAAATTCGCGTCTGAATGTGACGCACAGACTCTTGAATCGATATCGTGACCCCGGTGAACCTTAACAAGGAAATACAACAGCACCTGCGCAGTGACAGGAAGTATTTGCGTGCCAAGGCAGAAATTCCGTGTGAAGTCGGACCTGCCGGTGGTGAAATGAATGCTGCCCTGATACATGACCTGTCCTGTGGTGGTGTGAAATTCAGTTGCAACCAGCACACGATTAGCAGGATATTCCCGGATGACCAGGCCCCGCTTGGGGTGGTGCTGGATGTCTATATTGAAATTCATTTCAGGCTGGACGCGGACGACAAGCGTGCTGCAGCAATAATGACCAGTGCGAAGGTTATTCACACCGAACGACTGGCACAGGACCTGTTTCAGGTAGGTGTGCAGTTCATCGACCTCAACCAGGCGGCGACCAAAAGACTGGAAGCCTTCATCCTGACATCGCGACAGGAATAAAACCGGTCACCTGCCTGTAACCCTCCTTGACGGGTACGGTTGCTCTCGCACATCCATGTGCTCCGCAACACTTGAACTATCCTGTTCATCGTCGCCTGCCCAACAAGATCGGCATGCCCTGCAGGCTCTCTCCACAGATTTTTTCGCGCTACACCTGCTATCTGACGCTGTTTGATAAAAGAATGGCGCGGGAAGATAGCCGTATTTTCCGTTTGTCTCCGCATAATTCTCAGCAGATTTCCCAGGTAGGGAAATTGTTCAAGCTATGGAGGCAAGTCTGATGTTAATTTTAACGCGAAAGATCAATGAAACGTTGATGGTAGGTGATGATGTCTCGGTGACCGTGCTGGGTATCAAGGGTGGTCAAATCCGGATTGGCATTAATGCACCACGGGAAGTTGGGGTACACCGGCAAGAGGTCTACGAAAAGATCTTGCAGGAGCGTAAAGAGGTGGAGGAGTAAGGGGTGATAATTTGGGACGGGGGGTCCTTCAATCGTGTGATCTGAATTCCCCGGGGGACTTCCCCGTCCAGCGTTTAAATGCCCTGGTGAAATTGCTGGGCTCGGAAAACCCCAGCAGATAAGTAATCTCGCCAATGGTGCGCCTGGAATCCCGGATATATTGCAGGGCAAGATCCTGCTGGGTTTCACTCAATAATTCCTTGAAGTTCGTATCTTCATCCCGCAGTTTCCGTTGCAGGCTGCGCAGACTGGTATTCAATGCCTGGGCAATGTCTTCCTGGTTGGGCCTGCCATTGGGTAACTGTTCGATGATCCCTGCACGCACCTGCATGGAGAGGCTGCTGCGCTCACAACGCGCCAGGTAATCAATCACTGTCTGGTCATTTAACCGGGCCAGTTCCGGATGTGCCGTTGACAGCGGAGTGTTTACCAGTGTCGCGTCAAAACTCAAACGATGTGCCGGTGCCGCGTATTCAATGGAAGGGCCGAACATGTCTTCATAGGCAGTCTTGTCCACAGGTGCCGGGCGCTGCATGGTGACGTGAACCGGCATGACATCGGTGCCAGCGGTGATTTGACACATGCGTAGAAACATCGCCAGACCTGCATCGCTTGCTGCAAACTCAAAGTCAGGTCCGAGGTCAGGTACCTTGACGACCAGGTCTATCGTGCCAGCGCCATTTTCCAGCCGGAAATCGGGTAGCGGGTTAATCAGATGTGAAAATCTCACCAGCCGGTTAAGGGCGTCATGCAGGGTATCGCTGGCCAGCCAGGCAAATCCAAGGCCATACAATACGGCTGGCTGGAACTGTTTCGCAACGACCAGGCCAAAAGCAGGGTTGCCGGTTACCTCAAGCGCCTGCCGCCACAGTGCCATTAATTTGATGGTGGGAATGCGGATGTTCGGGTTGTTGCTGTCCTCCATGCTGATGCCGGCAGCGGTGAGTAGCGGTGCCGGGTCATATCCCAGGCCATGCAGGGTATGCGCGATCAATGCAGCGGCGCTGCTGAGAGAGGTGATATCTTCAGGTATTTGCATCGCCATCTTCCCTGGTATCCAGTGACTGGTCTTTGGCACCAACTGATTAGCAGATCATACCAATAAACAGCTACTGTCTGGCTACCGCAAAGGCAGGTCTTTACAGCCAGCGCAACCCGTACAGGAATTTTATGCTTAATAACAGAATCAATATCAGTATTTACAGCCTGGCCGTGTTGCCGGTTGACTACCTTGACCGACTTGGTGACCCGTTTGAAACGACATGCGCTGCAAAGGACATAGATTCGTCCTACCGGGGTGTTTTTTCAGACGGGATTCGGGCCTACCAGCTGACGACTTACCTGGGACTGGTGCGGGCACATTATGGCCGTGGTGTGGCCAACCAGATTGGCAATTACCAGCAGCGTTTGCTCCAGCCGGATGGCAAGGCACCGAACGCTATCACAACAGCTCTTGAACTGGTGCGCGGTGCGCTGGGGAGCAAAAGTGTGACGGCTGATACCGACCATGGCAGTATGGATATCCCGATTGAAATGAACATTGCCCTGGCACTGCTACTGGGGATGCACAGCTCACCGCATTTTTCTACCCGTCCGGAGCAGCGCGCCGAACAGGTGAGTCGCATGGGCATGGATATTGACTGGTCTCTGTCACAATGCCTGACGCATGCGCGGGAAGAAATGGAACGGGTGTTTTCACCGTTGCTGGCCTGTATTGAATCGGGTGTGCGTGTTGATTTTGTAAATGCCTGGCTCAATGAAAGATGCCCGGTGAACAGGATCGATCACCATTAGGCATGCTCATGCGGTGTGACGAGCTGCTGTTACACAACAATCAAATACACGCCCAGTACCATCAAAATACCCGCGATCAGGTTTTTCCCTATCCCGGTCTCATTGAACAACCATGCGCCATACAGCAAACCGAATAACAGGCTGGTGCGCTTTACCGCAATCATATATGCCACCTCGATATGCTCGATGGCATAAAAGTGGGTCACCACCATCCCGGCCATGAACACACCGATTGCCAGGTGCGCCAGGGGGTGGTGACTCATGGCGCGCCAGCTCGATATATCGCGGGATGCAAACAACACCACAGACGCAACACCAAGTACCACAAAATAGAACGGCCCGAAAAAGGCCGGGTTGGCATGCAGCAGTGCACCCTTGCTGGTGACCGAGGTCAGGCTGTAAATGGCAGCCACAATCAGCATCAGGCGTGAGCCACGCTCCTGTGTGATGGCGCGAAACGGTGCCAGGATGTTCAGTCTTGTACCGTTCTGTGCGGCCTCCATGTTCAACAGCCAGGCACCGAGCACGATCAGCAGGATTCCAGAGAAGCCGGCCCACGTGACAGTTTCTCCCAGCACTATATATCCCGTCAGTGTATTGAATACGGGTGTAAAGGCGAGGTAGGGCAGGGTCAGCGACAGGGGTGATGTGCGAATAGCCTGCATATACAACCACATGGCCAGCAGTTCCAGCGGCAAGGCTGCGACCATCCAGCCCCAGAAGACCGGCGACAGTGCCGGCCAGGGCTGCCACAATAACAGTGGCAGCAACAGCACCCCGGCTACCCCGAACCGTACCAGGACCAGTTCCCCCGGCCGGTAATGGCTGAGATAACGCTTCGACAGGGTGTCAGCCGTGGCCAGGAAAAAGGCGGAGAGTAGTGTCAGGTTAATCCAGTGCATAGCCGGTTAGCCTACCGTAAAATGCCTGTAAAGAGAGATGTACTCGCCGTGATCCGGTAAAATGTATTTCCAACAGGTACGGGTGACATTATGAAATGCAGTGTAGAGCGCCTGATTGAGGGGCTGATTGCTGTCGAGCTCGCACAGGAGCGCAAGGCGCTTGAAGAGAAAGCAGCGCTGGCCCGCAAGGCGGGCTACGTGGTGACTGTCTCGCGTGGTTTCGGTTCACTTGGCAAGCGTATCGCCGAGGCGCTTGCTGATCGCCTGGGGGTGCGCTGTTGCGACCGCTCAATCCTTGAAGGCGTGGCGCAGCGCGCCGACGTGGATATCAAACTGGTGGAAAGGCTCGATGAGAACCTCGAGCATGTCAGTACCCTTCCATGGCGGGCCTTTTTCAAGGGCAAGTCTTTTCCCAAGGAACGTTACCTGCATCACCTGGTGAAGGTCATCCTGAATATTGCGGAGAAAGGTGGTGTCATTGTCGGCCGTGGGGCCCACCTGATACTGGGTCCCGACAGGGCTTTCCGGGTCCGCATCATTGGCAGCCTGGAGGCCTGTGCACAGCGGGTTGCCGAACGAGACCAACTCGACATCGAGTCGGCCAGGGAACGCGTCACGATAGTCAACCGTCAGCGTGCCGACTACCTGAAACAACTCTACGGCGAAGGCATCGATGACTGCGGCGACTATGACATCGTTATCAATACGGACCGTTTCGACGAGGAACAGACGGTCGCCCTGATTCTGCACAGCATGGCGCAGGCCGGTTATGATCTCCCCGCAGCGGTGGTATGCCCAACAACCTGACGGGTGCGCTGCGCTTTACCCATCCTGCGAAGCTTGATGGTTTCTGTAGGATGGGTGAAGGAGCGCAGCGACGCACCCATCAATTCGATGCCACCCACTGACAGGTATGCTGTGCTTTACCCGCTCTGTGCACTAATTAATATCAAGCAGGTTTTTCCTGTAAAATAGCCAAAACTCAGGAAATTACCATGTCCGTCAACGCCATTCACAGGGCCGACACTGCCCTCTACGACTACCCGAGGTACTGGGCCGAGTGTTACGGCACCGCCGACTTTTTGCCCATGTCCAGGGCGGAGATGGATGCACTTGGCTGGGACTCCTGCGATATCATTATCGTCACCGGCGATGCCTACGTCGACCAGCCGTCTTTTGGTATGGCGGTCATCGGCCGGTTGCTGGAGGCACAGGGTTTTCGCGTCGGCATTATTACGCAACCCGACTGGCACTCGAAAGCCGCGTTTGAGGTGCTCGGAAAACCCAACCTGTTTTTTGGTGTCACTGCCGGCAACATGGATTCCATGATCAACCGCTATACCGCCGACCGCAAACCGCGCTCGGATGATGCCTATACACCCGGCGGGCAGGGTGGTGCACGTCCGGACCGCAGCACGCTGTCCTACAGTCAGCGCTGCAAGGAAGCGTTTCCGGATATGCCGGTTGTGCTCGGCGGTATCGAGGCCTCATTGCGTCGTATCGCCCATTACGATTACTGGCAGGACACGGTGCGCCGCTCCGTTCTGCTGGATGCCAGCGCCGATATCCTCCTGTATGGCAACGCCGAACGAGCCATTGTTGAAGTGGCTTACCGCCTGTCACAGGGCGAGGTAATAGAAAACATAACCGATGTACGTGGCACGGCCTTTATCCGTCGCGACACTCCGGAAGGGTTTCAGGAAGTCGATTCCACCCGCATTGATCGTCCTGGCAAGATTGACAGGATTGTCAATCCCTACGTCAATATGCAGGAGATCAGCGATTGCGAGCAACAACGCCGCAATGCACAGCAATTCGGCATTGATGAAGACGGTGCGCAGATTGTCGAATTTACGCGGCCGCAAAAACTCAATCAGACAAAAACCGTCATTCGCCTGCCATCGTTTGAGAAGGTGCGTAACGACAAGGCCCTCTATGCTCATGCCAATCGTGTCCTGCATCTCGAAACCAATCCAGGCAATGCGCGGGCGCTGGTGCAACAATATGGCGAGGTCGATCTCTGGCTGAACCCGCCGCCGATACCCTTGCAGACGGAGGAGATGGACTATATCTTTGGCCTGCAGTATCAGCGCGTGCCGCATCCCGCCTATAAAAACCGGAAGATACCCGCCTGGGAAATGATCCGCTTCTCGGTGAATATCATGCGCGGCTGTTTTGGTGGTTGTACCTTTTGTTCCATCACTGAACACGAAGGCCGGATTATCCAGAACCGCTCACAGGCATCGATTCTTAACGAGATCGAGGACATCCGCGACAAGGTGCCGGGTTTCACCGGCGTGATCTCCGACCTTGGCGGACCGACAGCCAACATGTACCGCATCGCTTGCAAGAGCCAGGCAATCGAGGCCGCCTGCCGCAAGCCCAGCTGTGTTTATCCGGGGATTTGCCAGAACCTCAACACCGATCATTCCGCCCTGACGCAACTCTACCGCGAGGCGCGTAAGCTCAAGGGCATCAAGAAAATCCTGATTGCCTCCGGCCTGCGCTACGATCTCGCTGTCGAGGATCTGGAATATGTGAAAGAACTGGTCACCCACCATGTTGGTGGTTATCTGAAGATCGCGCCGGAACATACCGAGAGCGGGCCGCTCTCGAAGATGATGAAACCGGGCATCGGTTCCTATGACAAATTCAAGCGGTTGTTTGAAAAGTTTTCCAAAGAGGCGGGTAAGGAACAGTACCTGATCCCGTACTTCATTGCGGCGCACCCCGGTACTACCGATGATGACATGCTCAGGCTCGCGCTATGGCTGAAAAAGAACGGGTTTCGTGCCGACCAGGTGCAGGCGTTTTATCCTTCGCCAATGGCCACCGCAACGGCCATGTTCCACACCACCAGGAATCCGCTGAAAAAGGTCACCTACAAAAGCGACCGGGTAGCAAGCGTCAAAGACCCCGGGCAACGCAAGCTGCACAAGGCATTCCTGCGCTACCACGATCCGGACAACTGGCCGCTACTCAGGGAGGTGCTCGGGAAGATGGGCAGGACAGACCTCATCGGCAACGGCAAGCATCAGCTCGTTCCCGGGGATCAGCCGGACGCTACAAAATCATACCGCGCCCCGCGTCGGAAGAACTCTGCAGCGGCTCACCAACGCCGCAAAAAGGGCAGGAAGACCCTGACCCAGCACACGGGCCTGCCACCGCGCACCACCCGCTAGTCAAACAGCATTGCCGGAGCGGTGCAGTCACCTTGCTTGCCACTGTTGCACAGCAGTTGCGGTGGGGTACTGCGCCTCAGCGACGCTGGTACTTGCGGGGATTCCTGACCATGGACCGTATGTGAGACATATGACTGCCGGTGCTGATCAGAACATGGCGTTCCGCATCATCGTAGATACGCTGGGCATCGCAGTTACCCGGGGTGCCAGAAGCTTTACAAAGCTCCTGAACAAATATATTCAGGCAAACTGGCAACTCCTCGTCATCGCAGCCCAGGCAGCCATCCTGTTCCGGATTACAGGCCAGGGCACTGCCCGCTATTAACATCGATCCAAGGATGCCCCCCTGAATCAAGCCGGTGAATAATGGTTTCATGAATTTTCTCCAAAAATTCTTATTGGTTCTGTATGTGAATACCCGGTTTTACAGCCGGTTTAACCGCGCAGTATTACATAATTGCTGCCAGTATAACCTTATGAATATCAAGGGATCGGCATGAATCTTGATTTCTCAAGCCCAAGATATTTTGCCGCAGGTCGCTATAAATGGAGTTAGAGGCTACCAGACGGTGCGATGACGGTGAATCCGGGCGGGAAATACTATGACTGAGACATGCAAGTGCAACCCATTTCTTACGGCGGCCATTCTGGCCTTATTGGCACTGCTGCAAGGTTGTGCCACCCTTGACAAGGACGAATGCATGCTTGCCGACTGGCGTCTGATCGGCTACCAGGATGGTGTTGCCGGAAAATCTGCAACCGTGCTCGGCGAGTATCGCGAGGACTGCGCAAAACACGCGGTGGTCCCGGATCTGGACGCATACCGCGCCGGCCGTGAGGAGGGTCTGCAACAGTACTGCGAGGCGGACAATGGTTACCGCCTTGGCAATGCCGGGCGTGGTCTCCCCGCTATTTGCCCGACGGTGCTGGAAGGTGATTTCCGCGATGCTTACAATGCCGGCCGGGAACTCTACCTGGCACGCTCTGCGGTTAACAAGACCCATTCACGCATCGATAACCGTAAACAAACGCTGTCAACCCTGGGAAGCAATCGGGCTCAGAAACTGGCAGCCCTGATCGCGGATGGCCTCAAGGCAGATCAGCGAGTGATGATCCTTTACGACATCAACGAACTGCAGCAGGAAATGGACAGTGTCGAGGACGAGATCGTTGACCTGGAATCTGACCTAGAGGAGCAGCAGGCCAGCCTGGACCACCTCAGTCGCAACAGTACCTATTAAAATTCCCTTGTAACCCTTTACCACATTCTACGGATTGATGGGTGCGTCGCTGCGCTCCTTCACCCATCCTACGAAGACCTACGGTTTTTTGTAGGATGGGTGAAGGAGCGCAGCGACGCACCCATCAGCCCGTAGGATATGATGAATAGTTACAAAA
>DMKK01000049.1 GCA_003454335.1 Gammaproteobacteria bacterium
CATACATTACACCGTAGACAAGCGTATGTTTTTTACAAAGCGGTTTAGTGAAAACAGCAGGGCAGACTCCAGTGGCACCTGCCTGTGCGTGTCGAGGAAGCGGGCCATCTATTTCACAATGGGGCGTGCATGGAACTGTGTATCATCTTCAACCAACGGTCGATTTCCTGTTCATATTCCGGCTGGCTTTGCAAAAAGCCGTTACTGTGGTTTCCCTGCATGCGCACAAAGTGTTTTGGTTCATGCGCTGACTGGAAAACCTTCTCCCCGAGGTGAAAGGGTATGATTTCATCATCCGGACTATGCAATACCAGCACCGGGTAATTCACGTGCCGGATATTTTCCGCGGTATTGAACTCATATCGGTTTATCACCAGACGCGACAGGATCGGGAAGGCCGTTCTGGAAAAGTCTCGTGCCGAGCTGAGCGTTGATTCGAGTATCAGACCGCGTGCCTGAACCCCTGATGCCAGCCTGGCGGCAATGGCGCCGCCGAGGGAGCGCCCGAATATCAGGATCCGGTCGTTGATAATGCCTTTTTCATCAGTGAGGTAATGCCAGGCTGCCGCTGCATCCTGGTAGAGTCCCTGTTCATCGGGTTTGCCCTTGCTGCTTCCGTAACCCCTGTAGTCAATAATCAGGACATTCAGGCCAAGGCGCTGAAAGAGTTCTATCGATTCGCGACGGTGCGAGATGTTGCCCGCATTGCCATGGAAAAACAGCAGTACCTGTTCTGATTGCGGAGCAGGGACATACCAGCCATGCAGTTGCACGTTATCCGCAGTGTTGAAGGTGACATCTTCATGTTCCAGGCCCCAGTCTGCCGGTGTTTGATCGAGATCGCGAGTGGGGTAGAAGGTCATGCCCGGTTGCTGGAGATACATCCAGATGTTCAGCAACAACAAGCCGAGTACGAAGATAATTACATAGCTGGTCATGGTTTCTTTCACGGGTCTCCCGGCAGCAGGTTTTATGGATCGGTTACCAGGTATATCCTGTAGAAGTAATCACTAAGCCCCGGATTTTTCAGTTTATGACGGATGTGATACTACCAAATATTCTTGGTATGTTTCCGGTTGAATGGGGTACTGATGGCCGCGACAGTTTTGAATATACCATGGGAGGTTGATGCCGGTGTTTACATTGTTCGGGCACCGTTGGTAATTGACTCCTGGGACAGACCCGTTTCTGTGTGTTTGTAACCCGGCTGAATACTTTTCCCACAAAAGCCTGTTTGTAGTATAACGACAGAATGACCGGCGTTGCGGGAATGGCCCCTGTTTGTTTGCGTGTTTTATGACTTGGTGAGGTTTGTATGATATTACGATCTATAACAATATTTCTGGTTTTATTCGGTGCCCGGGTTTATGCAGAACCCTTGAGTTTGAGCGTGAAGGAGATCAGCAAGGACCTTGCTGCAGAGACAGTTACTATCAAGGTCATTGAACTGCATGAGTCGGATGAAAATATAACAAACACGGTGACCTATACCGGAATACCGCTGGAGACATTGTTGCAATACCTGTATCCAAAGGCATGGAAGGCGTTTGACGGAAAAATATATTTCTATGCGCTTGATGGCTATCTCAGTATTGTCAATGCACAGACGGCACGGGAAGGCGAGGCCTACATGGCCTTTGCCCGGGCAGACGGTCAGCCGTTTACGGTTGATAACAAGAACCAGCAGGAAAAAGATGTGCCGCTTGCGCCATTCTATCTGGTATGGGACAACCTGAAAGATCCGGACCTGCAGCGGTCAAATTCCTATGTATGGCCCTACCAGGTGTTTCGCATGGAACTGGTGTCAGATACGATGCTGCAGCAGTCGCTGCTGCCGGCTAATGCGACACCTGCCGTGCAGGCAGGGTTTGAGGCCTATAAAAACAACTGCCTCAGCTGTCATAACATCAATGGTTTTGGTGGCAAGAAGTTTGGCATGGATATGCGGCAGAGTATCAAGGGCAGGACCAGAAGCGAACTGTATGAGTGGATTGACAAGCCGGCGGGAATTAACAAGTTCACAGCCATGCCGCCGCTGGACCCTGGTTTCAAGGGAGAAGACCGGAAGCGCATCATTAACCAGATTATTGATTATCTTCAGGCAGCCTGACAGCCGCTTAACAGGGCGGCGGGATTACAGGAGTCCTTGTGGTATTGATGCAGGAGCGGCATTCTCGCCGCTCCTGCAAATTCCTGGTCCTGTTATTTCAGGATGAGGGTTTTCTCGTATTTAATGAGCTTCTTTTCGTAGATCAGGTTCAGCTCCCTTTCATAGCTTGCCTCGACGATGTAGATCTCGTCGTCCTGTGTCACCTTGAAGCTGTCCCTCAGGTCATCCATCTGGTTTACGTCCAGCTGCTTGTTGAGCATGCTCCGGAGGCTGTTTGCGCTGCTGACGGGTTTTTCTTCGTGGGCCGTCTCGATGCTGCTCAGGATGGAATCAACGGTGCTGGCCTCGATATATTGCGGGATGTACTGCAGCCCGATAAATGTACCTGTGCCGATGATTGCCAGGATGATGATGAGGGTGAAGGCTGAAGCGCCACGCTGGGTTCTTTGGCTGGTATGCATGGTAACTGTGTCCTTGTTTGATATGGCCCAGGTTCGACAGGCTCTCTGGGTAGTGTAATTAAGAAGAAATACAAGCTGCATGGTACGCGCGGCTTGCGGGGGCTTCAATGTCATAAAAAAAGCCACCGCGCCCCGGCATGTTCTCGATTGAGAACCCGCCGGGGCAGGGTGGCTTGATGGGGCGGCCGCTGGCCGCGCCCGGTTGGGTTACCCGCCGACCTTGATACCGAGTTTCTCGATGGTCTGCAGGGTCAGGCCGCCATGTGGCAGGTTATGCTTGCGCTGGTAGGCGTCGATCGCCCGCATCGTGGCATTCCCAAGCGCGCCGTCGGGCGTACCGGGATTGAAGCCGGCCTTTTCCAGGGCGCCCTGGATTTGCATAACCAGTTCCCTGGTGGTGTTGGTTTCGCACAGTACCGGGTGCCATTCCAGACGGGCACCGGACACCTTGGAGCGCTTGGGCATGATCTGGTGCTTGGCCGGGATCGGAATCCGCTTCTCGGAGGGTGGGGCGACCAGTTTGCTCATGCGCACGGTCTTGATCTCCGCAGGCACTGCCACTTTCTCGATGGTTGCCTTCTCCTTGATGACCTGCTTCTTAATGGTCTTGTACTTTGCCGGTACCGCGGCCAGGCACAGGGTCTTGCCGGTGGCCTTGCCGGTGCCGGCAGCGCCTTCCATCTCCCAGGACAGTGTGGCATCGGAGACCTTTTTCCGCTTCTCGACTGTCTGGTATTCAGCCTGAATGGCAGTACGCTGCTCCTGTGCAGGTTTGACGAGTTTCTTGACCTTGACGGTCTTGTACTCTGCAGGGATCTCCACCTTCTTGATGCTGACGGGGGTCTTGAGTACCCGTTTCTCGAGGGTCTTGTACTTGGCTGGAACCTCTACCAGGCACATGATTTCGCCAGTGGCATTGTCCACCTTTTCATTCAGACCGCGGCCCTTTTTCCAGGTAGTGTAGGCCGGTGATTCCAGTACCTTCTCGGTGATGACATCATACTGCGCAGGTACTTCTACCAGTTCTACCGCTGCTTCCTTGACCAGTACCTTTTCCTCGACCCATTCGAATTCGGGCTCGCTGGTGGTGATGTCCTCGGAGGCGGCCTTTTTCAGCAGTTTTTCGGTTTCTGTCTTGAATTGGGCTGGCTGGTAGAACTCGTTGAAGCATTGCTCCGGATTGGCGATCTTCGGCAGACCGAGAGCCAGGGCGGCCGTTACCATCTGGCCGCTGGCAGCCTTGGCTTTTGCGCCGGGTCCCAGGCGCCATTCAGTGTGAGCTGCCTCGGTCTCGACCTTTTCCTCTACAGTTTCGAACTTGGCTGGCACTGCGACCAGCTTTTCGGACTCCTGCTGCACCGGAACCCTGACCTCGGTCCATTCGAACTTGGCGGGGATTATCTCGATCTTTTGGCTGGCATCGGCCACGAGGATCTTCTCATCGACTGTCTTGTATACGGCGGGTACCATGACCTTGGCATAACATTCTCCGGCACGGGCATTTGGCGGTAGCAGTCCGGCACCGGCTGCTGCGCCCATCTCTTCCTGGTTCGCAGCGATGACGGCAGCACTGCCGAGTACGCTCAGTGCTACGCCTGTCGCGGCGATACGGGCATTAAAGAGTTTGTTGCGAATTACCATAAAATCTCCTGATTTTTTCGGGTTGGTTGTTCTGCATGAAAAACATGTTAAGAAACTGTTCCTGGCCAGGTCCTGTCGCCAGGAGTCCGGTGTGTGCCAGTGTCAGCGAATGACCTTGCAACGCTGTCACCATAGCGACCAGCAGTGAATGCGTGAGTGAATAAATATAGGCAAACAGTGCCTGACAATCGTCAGAAACAGGTTGCCTGATACAAGAATCGCGCGGGATGCTAGCACCACTGACGCGCTATCTCAAACTGACATGCGGTAAAAAATTACTGTGTATCCGGGGAGTGCAGGGTATATGCTCGCCTTGCGGAATTCATTGCAATAGGAATAAGGGGGTTGAGTGAACTTGTTGAAATGGTTTCGATGAACAGTAGCAATGTTGATCGTTGGCTGGCGTGACAGGTGACGGGTCAGACGCAGAAATCACCTGTTTTTATAGTGGTATTTCTGCTGAAGATGCGGCTAGTCGGCCACCATCACGATCAGTACGGATCCCTGTATCCGCTCTGCCAGGTCGGCAAGCGGGGCCGGCGATGCAGGTAGTTGTTCCGCTGTGGTTGTCTGCCGCAGCGCCTGCGGCAGCATGCTGCGCAACACTTCTACCTTGAGGGCATAGCTGACATTCGGCAGCACCTGCGGTTCGGCCGCATCGTCGTAGGCACCCAGCATGGATGTCACGATGCCCACCACGGCACCGTCCATGTTCAATAATGGCCCCCCGCTGTTGCCGGGCTGAATGGGGACGGAAATCTGGTAGCTGTCGGGATCATCCTGGTAGCCATTGAGGGCGCTGATGATGCCGTCGCTCAGCTTCGGGGTGCGGCCCATGATGTCGATGCGCGGGTAACCGATGGTAAAGACGCGGCTGCCCGGACGCGGGTCGGCGCTGGCCAGTGGGAGTGCCGGTGGCAGGCTGCCGGACTCGCTGACGCGCAGTAATGCCAGATCATGCTCCACATCACGCAGGACCACACTGGCGGTTAGCTGTGTGCCCGTCACATCGATCAGCTGCACCTGTTCTACCCCGGCTACTACATGGTTATTGGTCACTGCATGGACGCTGGTGACGGGCCAGGCGGTGCCGACGGATAAACTGCTCAGGTCATCCCCGGAATCCTCTCTCTCTGATGTGTGTGCCACGCTTGCCAGCGGCACCGCGCCACTGTTCGCCGCCAGTGCGGTCCGTGCGTCGGGCTGACCCTGTTTTGCCGCCCGGGTCAGCCAGCCGTGTACGGCAACACTGTTGCGCGGTACTCCCATATATTGCTGCAGGTGCTCGGCCAGCTGGTATTGCGCATCCGCGAGTCCCTGTTCAGCCGCTTGCCGGAACCAGTATGCCGCCCTGAGCGAATCCTGCCGGATGCCGCCGCCGTTGGCATACATCAGTGCCAGGTTGAACTGGGCCACAGCAAGTCCGTTCCTGGCGGACTGCCGGTACCAGTGCGCCGCCTGCTGTGCGTTCCTGGCCGTACCCTGTCCATATTCGTACATGAACCCCAGGTTGCTCTGTGCATGCATGTCACCCTGTTCGGCCAATGGCAGCCAGAGCGACAGGGCGTGACTGTAATCACCGGCTTCAAAGGCATGCCAGCCGAGGGTGAAAGGATCGTCGGCCGATGCCAGGGGAGCAGCAGCGAAGATAGCAGGGCACAGCAGCAATATCAGAGCTGCCAGGATCTGTGTGCCGGACGGGATGCCTGCGCTTGCGCTCATTTCGCTACCTCGTGTAACCGTGTGGAGCGGCTGTGAACCCGGTGTGTGCTGTAATGGCTCACAGTAAGGGGCTTAGCGGCTGGCCGTAGTTGCGGCTTGAGCGGGACAGGCTCCTGAGCAATATAATGTCGTTGTGTATACCGGCCCCTATTGGTTGCGCAACAGCAGCATCGGGCTGCGCTCGACCACGGCGCGTGTGCCGCGGTAACCGGCTGCACCGACGAGGAGTGCGCCCGCGAGGGGTGTGAAGACCCATACGCGCCACTGGAAGCTGTACTCCAGGTGCAGCACTTCACTGTACAACATCCAAACCAGGCATTCTGTGCCCATGGCTGCAAGCAGGCCTGCCAGTCCACCTAATGCCGCGAATTCTGCCAGGTGTCCGGCCCGTAACTGGCGGCGGCTGCCACCGAGCGCCCGCAACAGCGCACCTTCATAAAGACGCTCATCCTGGCTGGCCTGCAGCACGGCGAACAGCACTGCAAAACCCGCCAACAGGGTAAACATCAGTACATATTCCACCGCCAGGGTGACTTGCCGGAAGATGCGGCTGACCTGCTCGATCACCCGGTCCATCTCCAGCACGGTCACGGCCGGGTATCGGGCTACCAGTTCGCGCAGTAACGACTTGTCATCTTTCTGCAGGTGGAAACTGGTCATGTAAGTGGCGGGAAAACTGTCGATCACTTGCGGCGGGAATACCATGTAGAAGTTGGGCCGGAAAGAATCCCACTGCACGCTGCGGATACTGGCGACCGTGGCGCTGAAGCGTTGTCCGCCAACCGCAAAGCCCAGTTCGTCATCCAGTTCGATTCCCAGCCGTTCGGCCAGCTTCGACTCCACCGATACCTTTGCTTTTCCCGTGTCCTCGGGCTGCCACCAGTGTCCTGACAGGATGCGGTTATCCTGCTGTAAGCGGGTGGTCCAGGTCAGGTTGAGTTCCCGGTTCAGGGCATTGTCACTGCGCGCCTCCTTGGTCACAGCCTCGCGCACGGCTGTGCCGTTGATCTGTATCAGCCGGCCGCGCACCATGGGATAGAGTTGTGCGGTGGCGATGCCGGCGGTCTCCATAAACGCACGGAATTCCTGCTGGCGTTCCGGCAGGATGTTAATGGCGAAGTGGTTGGGTGCCTCGGCAGGCAACTGCCGCTGCCAGGTTGTCATCAGGTCGGTGCGTACCAGGGCAACGACGGCCATTGCCATCAGCGTCAGGCCGAATGCCAGGATCTGGCTGACGCTGCCACGCCGGCGGCGCCAGAGATTGTTCAACCCAAAACGCCACGCAACGCCGACACGGGTATTCAGACGCCGGCTCAGGAACAACAGCAGCAAGGCCAGCAGGCCCAACAGCACGGTCAGGGCTATACCGCCGGCCAGCACCGACAGCGTTAGCGGCCAACTGTCGGTGTAGCGCCACATCACCGCCACGATGGCGCATAGCGCAGCGCCATAGACCAGCCAGGCCCGGTTGGGCAGTGGCAGCAGCTCACGACGCAGCACCCGCAATGGCGGCACATCTTTCAGGCGCATCACCGGTGGCAGTGCAAAGCCGGCCAGTGTGACCATGCCGGTGGCGAACCCCGCCAATACCGGCCAAGCATGCGGCGAGGAGGGGGTGGCGGGCAACAGCCCGGACAGCAAATACAACAGGCCGTACTGTGCCAGCCAACCGAGGAAACAGCCGACGGCCGAGGCGAGCAGGCCGACGACCAGCAACTGCGGGAGATAGAGACCGAGCAGGTCCCGCTGCGAGGCACCCATGCAACGCAGCATCGCGCTCATATCGAAATGCCGCTCGCTGTAGCGCCGCGCTGCCATGGCCACGGCCACCCCCGCCAGTACGATCGCTGCCAGCACGGCGAGTCCGAGGTAACGTTCTGCCCGCTCCAGCGCAGAGCCCACCGCCAGGCGGCCTTCCTTTACACCGATCAGTTCGTGACTGGGTCCCAGGCGTGGTTGCAGCCAGGCCCGGAATTTCTCCACGTCCACCTCCCGGCCCGCAAACAGGTATTGCCAGGAAAGTCTGCTTCCCGGTTGTACCACGCCGGTGGCGGGTACATCCGCCATGCGCATCAGCAGACGCGGTGATATGCCGAACGGGTTCCTGGCCTGGCCGGGTTCAAAGGTGAGCACGCGGGTGATAGTGAGTGGTTGGGCGCCGACCTCCACGGTATCGCCCAGCTGCAGGCCGAGGCCGGTGAGCAGGCGTGGCACCACCCATGCCTCGCCATGCAGGGGCAGTGTTGAGGTTGCGGTGTCGGTGGCGAACGGGGCGGGCGCCGTCCGCAGGCTGCCACGCAGGGGGAAACCGTCCTGCACCGCCTTCACGCTGGCAAGCAGCAACTCGTCGCCGCTGACCACCACACTGGCGAACTCGAGGGTCTCGATGGCCTGCAGGCCAGTGGTCCGGGCCTTGTCGAGCCAGGCGGCGTCCACGGGGCGCGGACTGACCAGGGCCAGGTCGGCACCGAGAAAGTCAGCCGACTGGTTCGCCATCCCCCGGCCCAGCCGATCGGTGAAAAAGCCGATGGCGGTGCTGGCCGCCACCGCGATGACCAGGGCCGCCACCAGGATACGTTGTTCCCCGGACTGCCAGTTGCGTCGCAGCAGTCGCATGGCCAGGCGCCAGCGGATCATGCCCGGGACGCCTCTTTTACATCCGCGACGACCCGGCCGGACTCCAGACGGATCAGTCGATCACAGCGCCCGGCCACCTGCTCGTCATGGGTCACGAGTACCAGCGTGGTGCCCTTGTCCCGGTTGAGACTGAACAACAGATCGATGACCCGTTCACCGGTTACCTTGTCGAGATTACCGGTTGGCTCATCGGCAAACAGGATGGCCGGCTCGGTGGCGAAGGCCCGTGCAATGGCCACCCGCTGCTGTTCACCGCCCGAGAGCTGTTTCGGGTAATGCTGCAGGCGTTCTGCCAGCCCCACGCGGCCCAGTAATTCCGTGGCCTGCTCGCACGGCTTCTGATCGCCTCTCAATTCCAGAGGCAACATGACGTTTTCGAGCGCCGTCAAGCCGGGTAGTAGCTGAAAGGACTGGAATACGAACCCCACTAACTCGCCGCGCACTCGCGCCCGGCCATCTTCGTCCAGGTCGTTGAGCCGGTGGCTGGACAAAAACACCTCACCGTCAGAGGGCAGGTCCAGTCCGGCGAGCAGTCCCAGCAGGGTTGACTTGCCGGACCCGGAAACACCGACAATAGCGACGGCCTCCCGTGCCTGGATATCCAGGCCGATGTCCGTGAGGATGTCCAGGGGGCCGGCAGCCGTGGTTACGCGTTTACTCAAGTTACGTGCGGCAATCATGGTGTTATGCTTTGTTCCAGTCATGTTGAATCGAATTCTGCTCCTGTTGTTGCTGATCCTGCCGGGTACGGCGCCTGCCGACATCATACTGGTTGTCGGCGACAGTCTCAGCGCCGCCTACGGCATTCCGGTAGCACAGGGATGGGTGTCCCTGCTGCAGGAGCGCCTCGACGCCGGGGATTATCCCTGGAAGATCGTCAATGCCAGCATCAGTGGCGATACTACCGCCAACGCCCGTGCCCGGTTATCTCGGGCGCTCACCAGCCATGAACCGGCCGTGGTGTTACTGGAGCTTGGTGGCAACGATGGTCTGCGTGGCCTGTCGCTTACCGCGATGAAAGCCAACCTGGCCGCCATGATTGTCAGTTTGCAGGAGGCAGGCGCGCAGCTGTTGCTCATCGGTGTGCAGTTGCCACCCAACTATGGTCCCCGCTATACAGAAAAGTTCCAGTCCATTTACCAGGAACTCGCCCGGGAATACGGTATAGCCCTGCTGCCTTCGCTGGTAGCAGGCATCGGCACCGAGCAGAATTTGATGCAGTCGGATGGCATTCACCCCAACGCGACCGCCCAGCCTCTCATTCGGGACCGCGTCTGGGAAGAACTGGAGCCACTGCTGGACCAGGCCGGTCGCAGTCAGCCGGCATCGCCCGGGTAGCAGGAACAGGCAAGAAAAAATTAATTTCCCCCCGGGATTTTTGTCAGCGTCAATGCCAGTAACGGTAAGGGTAGCGGTATCCGTATGGATACCAGGGGTCGTAATACCAGGGATCATTCCACCCGGGATACGGGTAGCCGTAGGGTCGTTTGGTTCTCTTGGGCCACAGGTACCAGGCATCCACCTGGATGACGGGATAGGTGTAGGGATATTCCCCCACCTTGCCGGTTTCGGTGCGCAGTAACGAACCGGTGACGGTGACCTCCCGGTCGGGAGCATAGACCTGCGGATCAAGGAATGCGGGTACGATGGCGATGAACCGTCCGCTGCTGTCATCGCTGAACTTCGGTTCTCCATCTTTATACAGGGGTTGCCCCAGCACGGTAAGCAGGGTGGTGGCTTCCTGGTTCCCGGTTTCAATGATCGTGCCGCCCCAGCGCACCTGTCGCCCCAGGTAGTCGGCGGTATGCTTATGCACCTGCTCCAGCGACAGGTTGTCAGCGGGCGCTTCCCTGATGTTCTGCGGAACCTGCGATGCACATGCGCCCAACAGCAGCGTTAGCAGCAGGAGACAGCAGCGGTATGCTGTAATGTGGTCAGGCATGGTTACAGTCTAGCAGGTGCTGTGCAGGAACGGTCACGCGGCTGTGATAATGAGCATTATTTGCCGGTCTTGCGGGATATGCCTACCTGCAGCAGGTGCTTGCCAAATTTCTCGGTCACCGCGTCGATCGTCTGCAGCAGCTGCTGGTTGTCTTGCTGGTGATCGGGGAGCTCGAACAGGTCCGCCTGGGCCGGCTGATCTTGCTCCCAACCGCTGATGCCCACACCAATGAGTCGCACCGGCTTCTTTGGCAGCTTGCCGTCGAGGAACAGTTGCCATGCCGTTTTCAGAATGGTGCGTTCGTCACAGGTCGGTGTCCTGCGCTTGTGTTGCCGTGTGTGTGTCTCGAATCCCTCGAAGCGAATCTTGAGTGCCACGACGGTACCCGCTAAACCCTCATGGCGTGCGGTGCTTGCCACTTCTGCCGCCAGCCTGCGCAATGCATCGTGCAGGATTGCGTTATCCCCGATATCTGCCTCGAAGGTTGTTTCTTTCGAAATACTCTTGCGGCCCTGTCCCGGCATGACCTGGTCAGAGGCGATGCCAAAGGCCTGATTATGAAAGCTCGCCGCGGCCTTGTTACCCAGGTGTTGCTCCAGCCGTGGCAGCGGGACAGTGCGCAGCTGCTCCACGGTCCTGATGCCGAGGCGCTTGAAGACCTTCTGTGTCTGACGCCCCAGTCCCCGCAGGTTGGCAACCGGCATCGGAGCCAGGAAATCAAGCACCTGCTCCGGGGGCACCACCGTCAGACCGTCCGGTTTGTGGTATTCCGAGCCGAGTTTCGCAATCAGCCGGTTTGGTCCGATGCCGACCGACACGGTCAATCCGGTAGCGGCTAAGATGCGCTGTTTGATGTCGTGCCCGATGGTGGCTGGCGAGCCGAGCAACTTCTCGAGGCCACTCACATCCAGGTAGGCCTCGTCGATCGAGGCGGCCTCCACGACAGGCGCCATGGTTTCAAGGAGCTGAAAGATTTGCCGCGAGATCCGGCGGTACTTCTCCATGTCGGGGCGCAGAAACACGGCATCCGGGCAGCGTCGGCTGGCCTCGGAAATCGGCATGGCAGAGTGGATGCCAAATTTTCGTGCCTCATACGACGCGGCGGCAACCACACCACGATGGCCGGGAAGTGCACCAACGACGACTGGTCGACCCTGGTACTCCGGGTGCTCCCGCTGTTCGCAGCTGGTGAAGAATGCGTCCAGATCCATGTGGGCGATCCAGCGATGTGTCGGTTGCGGGCGTGTCATGTGCGTGTAACGATCGGTTGCTCGGGCAGGGGTTCCGGAATCAAGTAAACTGTTCACGGAATATTCCAGCACGCACATCTTAATGTAAGATTCGCATCCATGGGAATGAGCCCGGGGTGTTTTACGTTAAAAACTGGTAAAAAGGTAACCACAATGAATTGGACAGTTTATTTATCCGGTGAAATACACACCGACTGGCGCCAGCAAATTATGCAGGGTGCAGTCGCTAATAACCTGCCGGTGATTTTTACATCTGCGGTAACCGATCACGAAGCGAGTGATGCAGCGGGTGATGTGCTGGGTGCGGAGAGTGATAACTACTGGCGTGATCACAAATCGTCGAAAGTGAACGGGATACGTACAAAAACACTGCTTGAGAATTGTGATTTGCTTGTCGTGCGTTTTGGTGACAAGTATAAACAATGGAATGCGGCATTCGAGGCTGGCATGTGTGCGGCGCTTGGCAAGCCTTATATAACCCTGCATGATGCAGACATTATTCATCCGCTTAAGGAGGTGGATGCGGCTGCGATGGCTTGGGCCAAAACACCTGCAGAAGTTGTTGCCGTCCTGAAATATGTGACGACTGCCAGGGCAGTATGATTATAACGAAGTTGTTTTGTTGTCGAGGGGCGTCCTTGCAGATTGCCTTGTGCCCCCTGTTAACCTGAATGTGACATTAATGGAGAAATGCCATGTACGAACCTATTGAGATCCCTTTTGGCTGTGTGATGATGTTCAACGTGGTTGATCTGAAGGAGGGCGTCACGGTCGAGGATGTCGAACTGGCGCTTGGCGAGATGTGCAATGTCGTGAAAAACACTTATGGCGACGACAAGGGCGGCTTCGTTGCCGGGCAGGTCTACAGGTACTCCGGGTTTGTTTCTGCAGAGGGTACGGTCGGCGACGCCCCGGAAGACAATGAGACTGCCGCGAAAATCAAGCAGGGTGAACTGGCCATAGTGACCTTCTGGAAGTCGTTCGAGCAACACGAGAAGTCACACGCTGACAAAATCTTCAATGAAAAATTCCAGGCACTGGTGGAATTCTGCGACGAGACCTATGAACTGGGTTATCAAATGCTCTGGCAGGGTGTGCCGGAAGATGACTAAGCCGGAACAGGACCCGGTTCTTCCACCATGAGCAATACACGCGGTTTTGTTTTCAAGCTGGTCGGCATTGCCGGATTCACCGTGCTGGCGGTTGTCGCGGTTTTATTCCTGCCCCCGGTACCGCAGGATCTCGCCTATCACGACTTTGCCGATCAGCGTACGCTCTACGGTATCCCTAATTTCTGGGACGTTGTGTCCAATGTACCGTTCGTGATTGCCGGGCTGCTTGGATTGCTGCAGCTCGCTGGAAAACAGTCGGTTCCAGGCGGGTTGTCCGAGTTGCGGACTGCCTATCGGGTGTTTTTTGCTGGTGTGTTGCTCACCGGTTTTGGTTCTGCCTATTACCACCTCGACCCGACCAATGCGTCGCTGGTCTGGGACCGCTTGCCCATGACGCTGGCCTTCATGGCCTTCTTTTCCATGGTGATTGGTGAATACCTGTCGCCCGGGCTGGGGAGGGCGCTACTGTGGCCGTTGCTGGCTGTCGGCATCCTGTCGATTGTCTACTGGCATATGACCGAGCGCGCGGGCCACGGCGACTTGCGCCCGTACGGACTGGTACAGTTCCTGCCGATGGTGCTGATACCGATGATCCTGCTGATGTTCCGCTCGCGCCTGAACGGCGCTGTTTTTCTGTGGGCCATGATAGCTGCCTATGTTGTTTCCAAGATCACCGAGTATTACGATGCGGAAATCTACATGGCGACCGGCGCCCTGAGCGGACATTCAATCAAGCATATTGCCGCGGCAGTCGGGACGCTGTTCATTATTATAGCCTTGCGCAGACGGCGGCCGGTTGGCAATGACTGCACAGCAACGTAAAACGGTGACCGCCTTCCGATGAAAAAAGGGCAAACAGTACTGGAATCATTTATCGTACCGCTGACCGCGGAGCAGTTTTTTGCCGGGTACTGGCCCGGGCGGATGTTTGCCCGCCACGGCCGGGATCTGTTCCATTTGCGTTTCCTTTGATCAAGACATGCAACGCGTTATCGAACCCGAGTTGATGGACGATCCGGCACAGGCCGCGGCCTATGCGGCGGCGGATTTTGCCGAGGCTCACAGCCGGATCGTGGACAGTTTCGATAACTGCTTCCCGGGAGCGGATGTGAAGGGACAGGTTCTCGATCTCGGCTGCGGTCCGGGCGACATATGTTTCCGTTTTGCCGCGCGCTTCCCGGCTTGTTCGGTCATGGGGGTGGATGGTTCCAGGGCCATGATCCAGTTGGCCAACGCGCGCAAGGCGCGCGATGCCGTGACGGGTGATCGCGTGCGTTTTATCGAGGGACGACTGCCCGGCGCGGCAATCCCGGCGGTGCCATTTGCGGCGGTTATCAGCAACAGCCTGCTGCATCACTTGCATGAACCACAGGTGTTGTGGGCGACGATCGGCCGGTATGCATCCCCGGGTACAAGGATTTACGTGGTCGACCTGTTTCGTCCAGAGTCGGTTGCAGAGGCACAGCGCCTGGTGATTGAATATGCTGCCAGTGAGCCGGATATTCTGCGCCGTGACTTTTACAATTCGCTATGTGCTGCTTTCGAACCTCGTGAGGTTGAGGCCCAGCTTGCCACAGCGGGTCTTACCGGGCTTGCTGTTGGTGTCATTAGTGACCGCCACCTGGCGGTACACGGCGTTCTGGATAAATAAGTTACCTATCAGGCTGCCCATAAGTATCGTTGGGTTTGTAGGATGGGTGAAGGAGCGCAGCGACGATGGACAGGATAGTCCAAGTGTCGCGGAGCACATGGATGTGCGAGAGTGACCGCACCCATCAGGCGGATCAACCAGTATCCCCTGAACCCTTCACCACAGAGACACGGAGAGCATTTTGGAATCAGATAACATCAAATGCCCGCAATGCGGTACCAAGATCGAAGTTGGCGAGGTGCTGGCCAGGCAGATTGCGGGGGAGGTTGAGGCGCGCTTGCGCCAGGAGGCCGATGCCAGGCTGAAGCAGGCTGTCGCCAGCGCCCAGGAGCAGGAGCGTGATGTGGTCCGCTTGCAACTCAAGGATATGGAATCGCAGTTGTCAGAAAAGAACAAGGCGGTACAGGCGGCGGAAGCGAAGGAACTGGCTTTGCTGGCAGGGCAACGCGAACTGGCCGCACGTGCAAAGCAGCTGGACCAGGATGTGGAAAAACGTCTTGCCGTGCGGGAGCAGGAACTCACCAAACAAATACAGGAACAGACCAGCAAGGCTGCAGCGCAGCAACTGGATGCACTGCAACAGGCGCTGCAGTCCAGGGATGCCGCCATGGATGAGGCGCGTACCCGGGAGCTGGCGCTGCTGAAGGAAAAGGCTGTACTGGAGGACAAGCGCAAGGACATGGAGCTGGACTACCAGCGCAAGCTGACCGAGGAGCGACAACAACTCGAGAAGCAGCTGATTGATAAATATGCCAGTGAAGCTGATCTCAAACTGAAGGAACGCGACAAGCAGATTGAGGATTTGCGCAAGTCACTGTCAGAGGCGAAACGTAAAAGCGAACAGGGGTCGATGGAAACCCAGGGAGAAGCCCTGGAACTGGATCTGGAAGCGAACCTGACCAGCCAGTTCCCGCATGACAGTATTGCACCGGTTCCCAAGGGTATCCGCGGGGCGGATATCATCCAGACTGTTCATAATGAAAGCATGGTTGACTGCGGATCACTCATCTGGGAGACCAAGAATACCAAGGCATGGAACAACGCCTGGATCGACAAGTTGAAAGATGATCAGCGCTCGATCGGGGCAAATCTGGCCGTGCTGGTTTCCACCGAACTGCCTGAAGGTGTTACGGCATTCGGTCAGCTTGACGGTGTCTGGGTGACATCGGTGGCAGCCTGTATCCCGTTGGCAATGACGCTGCGCCAGCAATTGGTCCAGGTCGCTTTTGCGCGCAGTGCCTCGGAAGGAAAATCGGAAAAGATGGAAATGGTTTATGAGTACCTCTCCGGCGATGCCTTCCGTCACAAGGTCGAGGCGATCGTGGAGACCTTCGTCGGCATGCAGGAACAACTCAACAAGGAGAAACGCGCCTACGCACGACTCTGGAAAGAACGTGAAAAACAGATCGAACGCATTATCGAGAATACGGCC
>DMKK01000192.1 GCA_003454335.1 Gammaproteobacteria bacterium
AAAGAAGGGCGGCCATACTAAATGCGTGTTACCCCACTGGATCATCCAGAAGTGTTGTTGATTGAGCCGGACGTATTTTCGGACGCGCGCGGCTTTTTTATGGAGACGTACCATGCTGCGAAATATGCCAGCCAGGGCTTGCCTGCGGTGTTTCTACAGGACAATCATTCGCGCTCGGTGCGCGGTGTGTTACGCGGCCTGCACTATCAGCTGGAACATCCACAGGGAAAACTGGTGCGGGTAGTGACCGGTGAGGTCTTTGACGTGGCCGTGGATATTCGCAAGGGGTCTCCCTATTTTGGCAAGTGGGCTGGTGCTGTCCTGTCAGAGAAGAATCAACAGCAGATATACATTCCCCCCGGTTTTGCCCATGGCTTTTGTACATTAAGCGAGCAAGCTGATTTTCTGTACAAATGTACCGATCTCTATACGCCGGGTGATGAATACGGTATTGCCTGGGATGATCCGGATGTCGCGATTGAGTGGCCGCAACTGAATTACCTGCTGTCTGACAAGGATCTCGGAAACCCGACATTAAGCGAGAGTGTTAACCTTCCTGTGTATGAGGCCCCCTGATGCGCTTGTTGGTAACGGGCGCCACCGGGCAACTGGGCAGCGAGCTTGCGCGTAAATTAACAGGGCTGGGGCATGAGGTGTTCGCGCCGGATCCTGATGATCTGGATCTGCTGGACCCTGTACGTGTAGCTGCTACGATCCGTGAACAGCGGTGGGACTGGGTGATCAATTGTGCGGCCTATACTGCGGTGGACAAGGCGGAGAGCGCGGCTGAACAGGCTTTTGTAATTAACCGTGATTGCCCCGGGGAAATGGCGCGTTCCGTTGCGGGCTATGGGGGGCGCATGTTGCAGGTGTCCACGGACTTTATTTTCTCCGGCGACCAGCGCTGCCCTTACACCGAAACAGATATACCCAAGCCGCTGGGTGTCTATGGCCGCAGCAAGCTGGAAGGCGAGCAGGTCGTGCTGGAGATGCTGCCTGATGCTACTGTGCTGCGTACCGCATGGGTCTACGGGGTGTACGGGCACAACTTTGTAAAGACCATGTTGCGAGTAGCCGCAGAGGGTCGGCCGTTACGTGTGGTTAACGATCAGATGGGGACGCCGACGTGGACCGCCGATATAGTGATGGCAATCGTGGCGCTGGTTGAACAGCAGGCCGGTGGTACTTATCATTTTACAGCAGCGGGTCAGGCTTCATGGTACGGCTTTGCCAGTGCCATCCTTGAAGATGCCGCGCGTATCGGTTTTCCGGTTAACACGGACGCTGTGGTGCCGATCCTGACCTCTGAATATCCTACACCGGCCAGACGGCCGGCCTATTCGGTGCTGGATACGAGAAAAATAGAACCGTTGTTACCATCGCCACCGCCGGAATGGCGCGACAGTCTGAACAATATGCTTAAGGAGCTTGCGACATGCGCAGACTGCTTGTAACCGGCGGGGCCGGATTTATCGGCTCCAATTTTGTGCGCTACTGGATTAAGCAGCATCCTGAGGACCGGGTTATTAATCTGGATGTATTGACCTATGCCGGTAACCTGGAGAGCCTGACCGATATTGAAGCGGCACCCGGTTACCGATTTGTGCACGGCGATATTACCGATCGGCAGTTTGTCAGACGGTTGATGGAAGACGAGCAGATTGACACGGTGGTCAATTTTGCCGCCGAGTCGCACGTTGACCGTTCCATCCTGGGGCCGGATGCATTTATTACCACCAACATCCTTGGCACGTTTTCCCTGCTGGAAGCGGCGCGTGCGGTATGGGGAGACTTTGACAGCACGCAGTGTTTTCTGCATGTTTCAACCGATGAAGTCTATGGCAGTCTCAAAGCGGATGAACCGGCATTTGATGAGCAGCATGCATACGCGCCGAACAGCCCGTACTCGGCCTCCAAGGCATCCTCCGATCACCTGGTGCGCGCCTATCATCACACTTACGGTATGCCTGTGTTGACGACGAATTGCTCTAATAATTATGGTCCTTACCAGTTTCCCGAAAAGCTGATCCCCCTGACGATATTGAATGCACTCGAAGGCAAACCGATCCCGGTGTACGGTGATGGCAAGAACATCCGCGACTGGTTATACGTTGATGATCATTGCGGCGGTATCGAGGCAGTGCTGCAGGGGGGTATCCCTGGCGAGGTGTATAACATCGGTGGCATCAACGAGTGGTACAACATCGATATCGTCAACCTGATTTGCGAGCGACTGGATGAGCACCGGCCCGGGGCGGACTCCTACAAGGCACAGATTACCTATGTCACCGACCGGCCCGGGCATGACCGGCGGTACGCCATTGATGCCGGCCGCATGCAGTCCGAGTTGGGCTGGTCGCCGCAGCATGATTTCCAGTCAGGTATTGAGCGCACCATCCAGTGGTATCTGGACCACCGTGACTGGTGCGACCGGGTGCGTAGCGGCGAATACCGGGATTACTACGTCAGGCAGTACGGTGAGTCCGAAAATTCCTGATTTTTTTACCCGTATAGTACTTTTGTGAGGCCAATGCCTTGACTCCCCGCGGGTGAGTCGCTCTAATACACGGCTGGTATTCTCACGGCCAGGTAGCTCAGTCGGTAGAGCAGGGGACTGAAAATCCCCGTGTC
>DMKK01000083.1 GCA_003454335.1 Gammaproteobacteria bacterium
AACGAGGTGGACTGCGAGCTTGCCGGCGATGATGCACAGGAGATCTGGACCTGCTCCACCAATATGCGTCCTTATGAAGATGATCTGACCGATGAGCAGATCAGCTTCAATGATATGTGGGGCAAGGAACCGGTATCCGACCCGTTTCATTATTCTGAATGGGATTATCAGATCCAGTTGGCTCGTCCGGACTGGGCGACGGTCTACGAGCGGCGCCAGCCCATGGGTGACCCGGAAGATATCCATGACATCATCACTGAGTACCGGCCAGTCGCGCATCGTATCAAGCAAATCATCGATCTCCTGACGCCGGAAGGTGTGCAGCGTGTGCGCAACATGGAAGACGGTGATGAAATCGATATCAATGCAGCCATTGATGCCATGGTCGCCATCCGCATGGGTGAGCAACCCAATACTCGCATCACAATGCGAAATGTTCTCAAGAACCGTGATCTTTCTGTTGTACTGTTGCTGGATCTATCCGAATCCACCAATGAGACCGTTAGCGGTTCGGACAAGACCGTACTGCAGCTGACACGTGAAGCGGCCACCCTGGTATCTACCGCGATCGAAGGAATAGGGGATCCCTTCGCTGTTCATGGCTTCGCCTCTGACGGGCGTCACGATGTGCAGTACTATCGGTTCAAGGATTTTGCACAGCATTTTGATGATGATGCCAAGGGACGTCTGGCCGGTATGAAGGGCGGTCTTTCGACGCGCATGGGCGCAGCGCTGCGGCATGCGGGCCATCATCTGTTAAAGCAGCAGGAAAAACGCAAACTGATCCTGCTGGTGACCGATGGGGAACCGGCCGATGTTGATGAGCGCGACCCGCAGCACCTGCGTCATGACACCAAGAAAGCCGTGGAAGAACTCTACAGCAAGGGCGTGCTCAGTTATTGCCTGACGCTGGATCCAAATGCCGATGATTACGTGAAGCGAATCTTTGGCGCGAATAATTATACGATTATCGACAATGTCAACAGACTGCCGGAGAAGCTGCCGACACTGTTTGCCAGTCTGACAGCCTAGTCAGTGCTGAAAGGGCAGGATGGTAGCTTTTTGCGCTGCGTTTTCGTTTTCCTTTAGCCGTTCTTCAAAAGGGTCCAGTGCCTTCGGGAATTCACCGATTAATCGGCGATGAATATCGTGGTCCTCGTGCACATAATAAACAACTTCAATCGGCACCGGCTCATTCAAGGAGTCGCGTGAATGGTGCATTGGCATTTGCCATGCCAGGATAATCAATCGGCCGCCTTTGCCATCCTGAACTGCATAGCCCTGGTTGTCGACGAAGATAATCTCGTCAGCATCGATTACAGCCTGGTATTGCATACTGCGGACAGGGACAAAAACATTTTTTGTGGTGCTGCGATTCAGTATCAGTACGCAGCGATTAAACAGCGGGGCAGGCAGGTTGACCTGCTCTCGGGCAACTTCTTCGGGGCGGAAAAATGTTTCAGTAGTAATATTCATTAATTCCAGGCAGGCTGATATCCCCAAATAGGTTGCCACCCATTGTAATGGCTGGTCGCCTAATCGAAGAATTCGGCGTTATGTTGAATATCATGGGCAAGGCCAGTGAGTTTCTCAGTCACTCTTTCCAGATTTTCAAGCAAGGCGGTATCGAGTCCGGCCTCGATAATCAATTTGAGTTCGTCGTAGTGGTTGGTCGACAGGCTGTCGCCGGCATCCTCTATCAGCTCGCGAAACCGGTTGACCATTTGTTCTGCATGTTTTCCCTGTTGCATGGTTAGTCCTCTTTTCCTGTGTTATCTGTTTCATTTTCTTCGAGGGGGCTGCTTTCAAGATAATGCTCGCCCTTTTCATAGATATCCCTGGCCGAACCGACGATCTTCGGGTCAGGCGGGGTGACCACCTTGAGGTCCTTGTTCGGGTAATCGAGACGGTTTAGTACGAAGCGCATTGCATTAAGACGCGCACGCTTCTTGCAGTCTGATTTGACCACGGTCCAGGGAGCATCTGCCGTATCCGTATAAAAGAACATCGCATCCTTGGCCTCGGTATAATTCTGCCACTTGTCCAGCGATGCCATATCGATCGGGCTGAGTTTCCATTGCTTCAACGGATCATGCCGGCGGCCCTGGAAACGGCGGAATTGTTCATTGCGGCTTACAGAAAACCATAGTTTGTAGAACAGGATCCCGCTCCTCACCAGCATGCGTTCCAGTTCCGGCGCCTGGCGCATGAACTCCAGGTACTCCCCGGGCTGACAGAAACCCATGACCCGCTCCACACCGGCACGGTTGTACCAGGAGCGGTCGAACAGGACGATTTCACCGTGCGTGGGCATATGTTTGATATAGCGCTGGAAATACCATTGCCCGCTTTCCTCCTCGCTCGGCTTTTCCAGGGCCACTACGCGTGCACCACGCGGGTTCAGGTGTTCCATCATGCGCTTGATGGTGCCACCCTTGCCGGCCGCATCGCGGCCCTCACAAAGGATGACGATGCGTTGCCCGGTCTCCTTGACCCAGTTTTGCATTTTCAGTAATTCGATCTGCAACTGCTGCTTGCTGGCCTCGTATTCCTCCCGATCCATTTTCTTGGCGTAGGGGTAATTCGCATTGGGAAATATTTTCCTTTTGCCGAGTTTCTTGATCTCGTCTATGGAAGCCAGTTCCTGTGTTTCCCGCTCGGCGGCAAGCTCTGCCAGGGTATTTGCGTGCTGTTCACTCATGGGAATTAATCCATTATGTTGTTATATACAATCCCGTAGTAAAACAATCAGCAAGCGAGCGCGCCATGATATAGATCAAAAAAACCGGTTTCGTTGCTGGTTGTGTGTGGGGCGGTTAGCGGTTTTTCAGGCTACCCGGGTATACTCAGCGGCCAAGTGAGGTGGCCTTGCCATGGAAGTTAACAGGAAAGCTGTGCTGTTGGGCAGCGTGTGCCAATGCGGATGAGAACCTGGCTGTGAATTTTGAATATTTGACCGATATTATCTTGCTGCTGGCGGCGGCAGTGATTGCCGTGCCTTTGTTTCAATCCCTGGGTCTTGGTGCAATACCGGGGTTTCTGGTTGCGGGGATCGTCCTGGGCCCGTCAGGACTGGGCTATATCGAGAATCATGATGAGATTGCCCACCTCGCCGAGCTGGGTGTGGTGCTGTTGTTATTTGTTATCGGGATAGAAATCAATCCATCGCGTCTGTGGAAGATGAAGCGACTGGTATTGGGGCTGGGAACACTCCAGGTGCTGGTGACGGGTGCTTTGATAACGATAATAGTCCATGAGTTTCTTGATGCTGCATGGCAGATCTCGCTGTTAACAGGCGCGGCGCTGGCCCTGTCCTCAACAGCCTTTGTGTTGCAGCTGTTAACGGAAAAGAAGCTGCTTTACTCGGAATATGGCCGGCCTGCTGTTGCGGTCTTACTGTTACAGGACCTGGCAGTTATTCCGCTGCTGGCCTATGTTTCGTTGATAGCTACGCCGGAGCTGACAATAGCAGAAGATGTTTTCATTGCCCTGGCCGAGGCGCTTGTCATTCTGGTGCTTATTATTGTTGCAGCCCGGTATGTTCTGAATCCCCTTCTCAAAATACTTGCCCGGTTTGGTTCACCCGAAATATTTACCGCATCCGCTTTACTGCTGGTGCTGGGTACCGCACAGGCCATGGAGAGTGTCGGGCTATCCATGGCCATGGGGGCATTTATCGCCGGTCTCCTGATTGCCGATTCATCTTTTCGCCACCAGATTACTGCCGAGATCCAGCCCTTTCGGGGTTTGTTGCTGGGACTGTTTTTTATGACCATGGGGATGTCCATAAATCTCGAACTCTTTTTGGGTGATCCCCTCGTGCTTTTGGCGGTGGTGGCTGCATTAATGGCTGTCAAGTTTGTCACGCTCTGGCCCTTGTCGCGCCTGTTTGGCATACAGCAAAAGGCATCTGTTTCGGTAGCCTTGCTGCTGGCTCAAAGTGGTGAATTCGCACTGGTGTTATTTGCGCTGGCGAAGGGTATGGGGTTGCTGGATGAGTTGTTATTCCAGCACCTTCTCATTGTTGTCATGCTGAGTATGCTTGCAACGCCGGCGCTGGAGAAACTGGCCAGCCGGATATTTTTGACTGCCCGCAGCAGCAACGGGGGGGTGCCCGCTGTTGATATAAACGGCTCGGGGCAAGAGACAGGGACAGTTATTCTTGCCGGTTTTGGACGCATGGGGCATCGCATCGGCTATATCCTGGAATTGATGCAGGTGCCCTATGTGGCAATCGATACAGATGCATCTCTGGTAGAACGCGAGCGCGAGGAAGGCAAGGCTGTGTATTTCGGAGATGCCAAAAGGCCCGAAGTGCTAAGAGCGGCCGGGGTTGCTGATGCGCCGCTGGTGATTGTGTCAATTGATGACATTGAAGCGACAGAAAGTGTTGTATCCTCGCTGCATTCTGCCTTTCCTGATGTTCCTGTATTTGCACGCGGACATGATCTTACCCAGTGCCGTTCGCTGGGATCACTTGGTGCGCACTTTACTGTTTCAGAGACCATGGAGGCCAGCGCAGAACTTGCACGTGCTGCATTGCTTTTTATGGGCGCTGAACGCCCGGAAGTAGCCGCTGCACTGAAGGATTTTCGCAAGGATTATTATGGAAGAATCGGCAAGGATAAACGCGATGAGTACATGGGGATCGATGCATAATTTTCAGGAAGCCGCTCCTACAATGAGGTTATTGGCAATGATTGCATTTCCGACGGGCCTCTTACGATTTAAGAAGCGGTTATACTCGACGTCTGTAACACGGCAACGGAGGACATTATTATGGTTTCAAGGGACATCACCGGCGGACTGCTGGCGCTATCAGTCATACTGGCAGCAGTACCGGTTCACGCAGATACCACACTGAAGGTACAGGGTTCCGACGGACTGAAGTCGACTATACAGATCAGGAACGGCAAGGGCAGGATCGGCAGTGCAGGCATGGGTGAATACCTGCTCTATGACAGCGGGACCGGGACCATCACCTATGTCGAGCCGATTGCGCGACAGTACACACAAGTGACAGCATCAGAACTTGAAGCCATGGTACAGACGGCTGCGGAGATCAAGCAGTCTGTGGCGCCGTATATGGCGAACCTGCTTGCCGGATTGCCGGCAGAGCAGCGCAAAATGATTGAACAGCGCATGGGGGCAATACCGGGTGCACCTGCTGCAGGCAAGGCCGCAAAGTCGGCCGATATCAGGACCGTTGACCAGGGCAGGCATACCATTGCCGGACTGCGATGCCATGCCAGCGGCATATTGAAGAATGGTCGCCCCGCTGCTGAGGTCTGCATGGCGACTGCGGCCAGCGGCCAGCT
>DMKK01000273.1:0-3923 GCA_003454335.1 Gammaproteobacteria bacterium
GCGCGCCTGCTGCTGGCGGAGGCGTATTACGGGCAGCAGGACTATCTGGCAGCAATCGCGCAATTGTATGAGGCCAGAGGTGTTGCCTACCGCCCGGAGATGCTGGCGCGTATTACGCAGCGTATACGCCTTGTGGTCAATAAACAGGCTGAGTTGTACCGGGAAGATACTGATAGCAGGGGCTTGCTGACCTTGTATCAGGAGCTGACACAGCTGGAGCCGGACTATGCTGCCTGGTTTGTCGAACTTGCCATCGCACAGCTTGCACTGGATGACCGGGATGCGGCGCAACGTTCCCTGGCGCTGGTGATCTACGATCCCGATGTTGGTGAGCAGGCGCAGCAAATGTTGACGAAGTTGCAACAGACCGCAACAGTCGCACACGACACTGACTCGATTGCCCCTGCCACGGAGGTGGCGGGTATACCACTCATTCGCAGCGGGCAGCACTTCCTGGTTGCTGCGAGCCCGGGGAGTGCCGGCACCCTGCGCCTGTTGATCGATACCGGTGCATCCATGACAATGATTACGCCCGGGGCGTTGCAGCGACAGGGTGTCCGCTACCGGGACACCGGCCAGAGTCGCGTTTTTAATACCGCCAACGGTCCGGTGCGCGCATCGATTTATACTCTCGAGGCACTGTCTGTGGGTGACTGGTCTGTGCAACAGCTCGAGATAGGTGTCCTTGAACTGGGTGGGCAGACCGGTGTCGACGGGTTGCTCGGCATGAACTTCCTCAAGCACTTCAGGTTCTTTATTGACCAGAACGATTCCATGCTGCGCCTGTCGCTCAATTAAGTGGAACAGCAATGAGCCCGCTCGGTGACCTGTCCCCGCAAGATTTTCTGAAAAACATCTGGCAGCAGCAGCCACTGGTTGTCCGGCAGGCCTTTCCCGGTTTTACATCTCCTGTCAGTGCGGAGGAGCTGGCCGGCCTGTCCTGTGAGCCGGATGTCAATTCCAGGATAGTTATTGAGAAGGGTGGCAAGCATCCGTGGCAGGTCCTGCACGGCCCCATGGTTGAGACCGTGTTCCGGGATTTGCCGGACACTCACTGGTCGCTGCTGGTAAACGATGTCGAGAAACATTTGCCGGAGCTGGTCTGGATCATGGACCGGTTCCGTTTTATTCCTGAATGGTGCATTGATGACCTGATGATCAGCTATGCCCCTGAAGGGGGGTCGGTGGGTCCGCACCTGGACCAATACGATGTGTTCATCCTGCAGGCGCAGGGTCACCGGCGCTGGCAGGTACATAACCGGGAAGTTGCGGAAGACAATCAGGTGGCCGACACGGAGTTGCGTATTCAGAATGATTTCAAGGCCGAGCAGGAATGGCTGCTGGCTCCTGGCGACCTGATTTATATACCCCCGGGTGTCTCGCATTACGGTGTGGCAACGGACGAGTGCCTGAGTTTTTCGATCGGTTTTCGTGCCGCTACCCATGCCGAGATGCTGCAGGATTTTGTTGAATACATCAGCCGGGATCTGCCCGCTGAAGCGACCTTCAGGAATCCTGATCTGGTCGTGCAGCAACATGCAAATGAAATCACAACGGCGACCATCGACACTGTCAGAGCTGTTCTCAAGGACTATTTGCGACCGGATCATCCGGATCTGTCCCGCTGGTTCGGCCGTTTTATCAGTGACGTAAAGACCGATATCACACCAGAGACCGGACCGGCTGTCACCGACTTCAGCCAGCTTGTTGCTACACACAGGGTGCTGGCAAGACACCCGGCCAGTCGTTATGCCTTTAGCCGACGCGGTAGTAGTGCGCTGTTATTTATCGATGGTGATGACTTCGATGTGTCGACAGATTTTGCCGAGGCGCTGTGTGCGCACCGGGAGGTCGATACGCAGTCACTGGCCGGGACTGCGTCGGCTGAGGAGCAGCAGCTGCTCCTGGAGCTGTTTAACTGCGGCAAGCTGTCGCCGTCCTTCTGAGCCGGCGGGTATCAGACTATTCCCATGAGTCCGGAATTTCACCTGATACACACCAGCTGGCAGGAGAACGAGGCGGCGCTCAACGCGGTCAGGCGTGCGGTATTCATCGATGAACAGCGAGTCCCTGAAGCGCTGGAATGGGACGGGCTGGATGCATCCTGTCACCACGTGCTGGTGACCGCAGCCGGTAATCGCCCTGTCGGTACCGGCAGAATGAAACCTGATGGACACATCGGCAGGATGGCCGTGCTGAGGGACTGCCGGGGACAGGGCATCGGCTCGGCCATACTCACGGCATTGCTTGATTTTGCCCGCCAGCAACACTGTATCCGGGTTTACCTGCATGCGCAGGTTGCTGCCATACCTTTCTATGAAAAACATGGGTTTACTGTTGATGGCGAACGCTTTATGGATGCCGGGATTCCACACCGCAGCATGGTGAGGCGGCTTGTCAGCCAGGATTAGTGCGCTTTAATAAACGGTTTATAAGGGATCAGGAATCAGCACGCTGAGCGCAGTATGTGATTTAACGGCCACAGAAGCACACGAAAATACTTCTATTAAGGCATTTATTTTTCTGTGTTTTTCTGTGGATTCCGGGGCAATAAAAGACGTATTATCTGCGACAGGCTTTGCAGCCGGTCAGGATCAGGACACTGTTCCACCTGTACCAAGAGAACAACTGAATTATCAATTGTTAATGCATTAAGGAGAATTACCCATGAAGAAACCAATAAATTCCATTCGCCATATTACGTCGCTCATGACGTTACTGATTGCCGGGAGTGTCTTGGCACCGCTTGCGTCCCAGGCCGCCTCCGAGCACTCGGCAGGTTATCAGTACGATATGCGCGGCAATGTCGTCCGCAAAGCCGATGGCCAATGCGTCAGGACATCGAAGTGGAGCCCGACAGTGGCCATTGCAGAATGTGATCCGGAAGTTGTTGCCGGCCAGAAAGACATCGTACCCGTCAGGGAAGAAAAGGCGCGGGTGACCGGTGTGACCGCCAAGGTTGATCTGATGGTGTTGCAGGCAGGTGAGGCATTTGCCTTTGACAGCGACAAGCTGAGCGCGGTAGGGAAGGAACAACTGGCAGTGGCCCTGGGCGCACACGTGGATGACTACATTCATAAGGTTGATGTGGACGGTTATACCGATCAAATCGGTGATGATGCCTACAACATGAAATTGTCACAGCGGCGTGCTGATGCCGTGGCGGCCGAGCTGGTTGCGCTGGGTATGCCGAAGGAACGCATTGCAGTCTCCGCACATGGTTCGGCGGACCCGCTGGTGACCTGCCCGGGCATGGCCGGTGAGTCGCTTATCAGGTGCCTGGCACCCAATCGGCGCACCGAGGTCGGGTTTGTCATTCCCGTGGTCAGTACGGCCGCTTCCGCTGAATTCGTGGCAAGACGCCGTGCGGAAGAAGTCAAGGACAAGAATATTACTGCCGAGGTCGATGCTGTAAACAGCCCGATGATTACCGCTGCCTTCAATAAGGCCGTCAAGATCGTTGGTGACGGCTGCAGCAAGGAAATCGCAACTTTCTGCGGGGATGTCGAGATGGGTAACAACCGCGTACTGAACTGCCTCACGGCACACGAAGGCCAGTTGTCGGCCCAGTGTTCCGAGTCGATTGTACTGGGCAAGGCGGTCGTTGGGGACGCGCTGGGCGATGCCAACTTCTTCGGCTCAAAATGCGGCCCGGATATGAAGCTGCTGTGTTCCGATGTCACGCCGGGTGAAGGTCGCATGCTGGCCTGCCTGGTAGAGCACAACACCAACATAACGATGCGCTGCTACAGTGCACTGGTTGAGCTGAACCTGATTCATCAATAGAGTCCGGCTAATCAGGCCATAACAGCGCAAGCTGTTATGGCAGTAAGCTTGATGGCGGCCCTCGGGCCGCCATTTTTGTAACTCACTTCACAACATTCTACGGATTGATGGGTGCGTCGCTGCGCTCCTTCACCCAT
>DMKK01000273.1:3989-10670 GCA_003454335.1 Gammaproteobacteria bacterium
ACAAGGTGAGACCGGGAACCGGTCGAGAAGCTGGCCTGGGCCATGCCGGGAGCGACGCGCTCGCCTGCTGGCAGTTTATTTCAGGCACAGATTGACATGCCGCGTGACAACCCCAGTTCTTGTGTCGTATCATTCCCGCATACCCTGCATATTGTGTTGCGGGGCTGTGACTAACAGTCAACTAACAGGAGATCAAATGGACGCACTCGCGCTGTATCTTCCAAGGCACCTTTACACTGAAACCAGGGACGATGGCGGGGCGGTGACTGGCATCACCTATGCGGCGGATAAGCTGGCCGCCTGGTCCGGAAATGGCTGTGGTGATGCGGCCAGCAAGTTATGCAAGCAGATCTACGACAGCGATATCGAGGCAATCACTGCCCATGAAGACCAGCAGTTAATGCTGCTGGAAGAGCAGTGGCTGAAGCTGGAGAATGGTGAGGATGACGAGGCGGAAGAAGCCCAGTATGACCTGGCCTGTGAGGCGGCTTGCAGTGAGGCACAGGAGCAGCGCCTTGCTGCCCGGCAGCGGATGGAGCAGCGGCGGGCAGCAATAGACAAGCTGGTACATGAATCCATGGAGCATATCGTGAACAACACGCCGGAACAGAGTGAGAACAATTACTTCGGTTACCTGATTGCCATGTTTATGCTGGCAGCCGTTGTTTATGTGTTGTTGACCTAGGCGGTCGTTCTGCTATCGATGTTGTGTCTGGCGGCGTTGCATATGCAGAAGAGTGTTATGAATAACCTGTAACCATATAATAAACAACTGAAAGTAAACTTGTAGGTCTTCAATTTCTTGCGCGCGCGTGAGGCGTTAGTCAGGGTGTTGCCGCCAGCTACATTCCATTAAACGCCTCAACCTTGTATATTACGCGGCTTCCTTCCTGCCGGTCGTCTGGCCGGGCAGGAAACTGCACCGCTCTATTGGTGGTTGGTATCTAAATTCTAAAGAGGTAATCCATGGCTGTAAGAAATCGCCTGCATCGTAGTGAATTGGCCGTCCCCGGCAGTAACCCCCGCATGCTTGAAAAGGCCCCTGGCGCGGGTGCGGATATGGTCTTTCTGGATCTTGAAGATGCCGTTGCCCCGGACGACAAGGGCCAGGCCCGCAAGAATGTCATAGAGGCATTAAATGATCTTGACTGGTCCAACTGTGCCGTCTCGGTACGCATCAATGGACTGGATACGCATTATTGCTACCGCGATATCGTCGATGTGGTCGAACAGGCGGGTGACAAGCTCGATACAATTCTAATTCCGAAGGTGGGAACACCTTCCGATATTCTGTTCGTCTCAACAATGCTGGAGCAAATCGAGGCGGCGAAGGGGATAAAGCCGATAAACCTGCATGTGCTGATTGAAACGGCATTGGGTATGGCAAACGTGGAAGCCATTGCGCAGACCTGTCCGGAGCGAATGGAGGCCATGGTCTTTGGTGTTGCGGATTACGCGGCTTCAACCCAGGCGCGCACTACCAACATGGGTGGCGCGAATCCCGATTATTACATGTTGACGCATCCGGATAATGAAGGAGCGCGGGAACGTCACTGGGGCGATCAGTGGCACTTCGCCATTTCACGGATGGTGGTTGCCTGTCGCGCCTATGGACTGCGACCGATTGACGGGCCGTTTGGCGATTTTGCCGATCCGGATGGTTACAAGGCAGTCTCGCGCAGCGTTGCCGCCCTGGGTGTTGAAGGCAAGTGGGCCATCCACCCGTCACAGATTGAACTGGCAAACGAAGTATTCACCCCGCCGGCTGCCGAAGTTGACCGCGCGCGCCGCATCCTGGTGGCGATGGAAGAGGCAGCGGCCCAGGGCAAGGGCGCGGTTTCACTGGATGGCCGTTTGATCGATGCCGCCTCCATTCGACAGGCACAGGTGATGGTGGACAAGGCTGTACAGATCGAGCAGTCGCTCGCAGCCCGCCAGTAAAAATACAAGCGGAGACATAACTTGAATATTCATGAATATCAGACCAAGGAATTGTTGCGTGGCTATGGCGTCGCGGTTCCGGATGGTCGCGTTGCACATAACGTTGATAATGCCGCCACGATTGCGGAAGAACTGGGCGGTGAACGCTGGGTCGTAAAGGCGCAAATCCATGCGGGTGGGCGTGGCAAGGGTGGTGGCGTCAAGGTGGCCTCATCCCTGGATGAGGTCAGGCAGTTTACCGACGAACTGATTGGTATGCAGCTGGTTACCCCGCAAACCGGTACGGAAGGACGGCTGGTGCAACGTGTGCTGGTTGAGCAAGCCTGTGATATCAAAAAAGAATATTACCTGGGCATGGTGATTGACCGGGCAACGCAGCGCATTACCGTGATTGCCTCGGCATCCGGTGGCATGAATATCGAGGAGGTTGCGAAATCTGATCCTGATCGTGTTATTCGTGAGCCCGTTGACCCGGCAATCGGCCTGGCCGGTTTTCAGTGCCGCAAGATTGCTGCCAGGATCGGCCTGCGTGGCAAGCAGATTAATGAAGCGGCCAAGCTGATGCAGGCCCTGTACAAATGTTTCAGGGAAAAGGATGCCCTGCTGGCGGAGATTAATCCGCTGGCTGAAGTCAATGATGGCAAGTTTATGGCGCTGGATGCCAAAATGTCTTTTGACAGTAATGCCATGTACCGCCGTCCGACGATTACCGAGTTGCGGGATTTTGACGAAGAAGACACCAAGGAAGTCGAGGCAAGTGCTCATGGACTGAACTATATTGCGCTTGATGGTAACGTCGGCTGCATCGTCAATGGTGCGGGCCTGGCCATGGCAACCATGGATGCCATCAGTTTTCATGGTGGCAAGCCGGCAAACTTTCTGGATGTCGGTGGCGGCGCATCCCCGGAGAAAGTGGGTAATGCATTTCGCATCGTACTGCAGGATCCAAACGTAAAAATTATCCTGGTAAATATCTTTGCCGGCATTAACCGGTGTGACTGGATTGCTGAGGGCCTGGTCCAGGCCATGCGCGATCAGGATATTAATGTACCGATTGTTGTGCGCCTGGCCGGCACCAATGTTGAAAAGGGCGGCCCCATTCTGGATGCATCAGGCTTCCCGTTTATTATGGCAGACAATCTTGATGATGCCGCCACGAAGGTGATGGCAACACTGGAGGCCTCGGCATGAGTGTATTCGTCCATAAAGAATCACGGGTTATTATTCAGGGTTTTACCGGCCAACACGCCACCTTTCATGCCGAAGAGTCCATGCAGAATGGCACCACGGTCGTTGGTGGCGTTACACCGGGCAAGGGTGGTCAGGAGCATCTCGGGCTGCCGGTTTTCGATACGGTGCATCAGGCAGTTGCAGAAACAGGTGCTGATGTCAGCGGTATTTTTGTGCCGCCACCGTTTGCGGCCGATGCCATTATGGAAGCGCTGGAGGCCGGTATCGGTGTGGTCGTTGTGATTGCCGACGGTATTCCGGTACAGGACATGGTCAAGGTCAAGCGTTATGCCGCTGACAAGAAAGCCATTATTATCGGACCGAATACGCCGGGTATCATCACCCCGGATGCCTGCAAGGTTGGCATTATGCCCTCGCATATTTATACCCCGGGTCGTATCGGAGTGGTGTCGCGTTCCGGCACCCTGAACTATGAAGCCGTACAGCAGATGTCCGAGCTGGGTATGGGGCAGACCACTTCGGTGGGCATCGGTGGTGACCCCGTCAATGGCACTGATTTTGTCACCGTGCTGCGAGCCTTCGAGGATGATCCGGAGACCGAGGCCGTTATCATGATCGGCGAGATTGGTGGCCCGCAGGAAGTTGATGCAGCCCGCTGGGCGAAAGAGAATATGAGCAAGCCGGTGGTTGGCTTCGTTGCCGGGGTGTCTGCACCGCCGGGACGGCGCATGGGGCATGCCGGGGCGATTATCTCGGGTGAGTCAGATACCGCCAACGCCAAAATGGACCTGATGGAAGAACTGGGTGTCCATGTGGTACGCAACCCGGCACTGATTGGAGCGACGGCCAAGCGGGTGTTTACCTGATCTTCCTGTAGGAGCGTCGTCCTCGGCGCGATTATCTGGCACCATCGCGGCGAGGACGCCGCTCCCACAGCTAATTTTTAAGGGCGAGCAGCAGGCAATATTTCCTCATAAAACAGGCCCTGCGTCATTGCCTGTTGACCGCCTTCGGCTTAAACTACCCGATTGAAATTATCCACTAAGCTCCCGTTTTCTGGCGGGTTTCTTTTGAGCATTTATACGGAGTCCTGCATGGCCATTGAACAAACCTTTTCCATTATCAAACCCGATGCTGTTGCCAAGAATGTCATAGGCGAGATCGTGAGCCGTTTCGAGAAGAACGGCCTGCAGATTATTGCCTCGAAGATGCTGCATCTCACCAGGGAACAGGCAGAGGGTTTCTATGCCGTGCACAAGGAGCGCCCTTTTTATAACGATCTGGTCAGCTTCATGATCTCCGGCCCGGTGGTTGTGCAGGTGCTCGAGGGTGAAAATGCCATCAGCAAGAACCGTGAACTGATGGGGGCCACCAATCCGGCCGATGCCGATCCCGGCACCATCCGTGCAGATTTCGCGACTACCGTCGATGAGAATGCCGTACATGGTTCGGATGCGCCGGAGACAGCCGCCGAGGAAATAAAATATTTCTTTGGCGAAGACGGACTCTGTCCGCGTACCCGCTAGTCATTTCAGCCACCCCATGACCGCAACTGCCACTACCAATCTGCTTGACCTGGATCGTACAGGGTTGGCGGGGTTTTTTGCCGAACAGGGTGAAAAATCCTTTCGTGCAACCCAGGTGATGAAGTGGATCTATGGCCAGGGGGTGACGGATTTCGAGGCCATGACCAATATCAGCAAGCGTTTGCGTGCCGAATTGCAGCAACTCGCCTGCATCGACTTGCCAACGGTGGCCTCGGACAGTCTGTCGGAAGACGGTTCGCGCAAATGGCTGCTGGAGATGACTGACGGTAACTGCATCGAGACCGTGTTTATTCCGGAGGCAGACCGCGGCACCCTGTGTGTCTCGTCGCAAGTGGGGTGCATGCTGAATTGCAGCTTTTGTTCCACTGCACAACAGGGCTTTAACCGCAATCTCACTACCGGTGAAATCATCTCGCAAGTACTGGTGGCGGCGATGGCGCTCGGTCAGACGGCGGATGGCGAACGCAGAATATCGAATGTGGTCATGATGGGCATGGGTGAACCGCTGCTTAACTACGACAACGTGGTTCGTGCGATGGGTATTATGCTGGATGACTATGGTTTCGGGCTTTCCAAACGCCGCGTTACCCTGAGTACCGCCGGTGTGGTACCGGCACTGCGGCAGTTACGGGAAGATTGTGATGTCAGTCTTGCCGTGTCCCTGCATGCGCCGGATGATCTGCTGCGTGACCAGCTGGTGCCCCTGAACAGGAAGTATCCGATTGGTGAGTTGCTGGCAGCTTGCAAGGAATATGTGGGTGAGGGCAGGCGCCGTGTCACCTTTGAGTACGTCATGCTGGCAGGTGTCAATGACTCGGATGCGCATGCGCGCCAGCTTGCCCGGTGCCTGGAAGGGGTGCCTGCGAAGGTAAACCTGATTCCTTTTAATCCGTTTCCGGAAACCCGCTATCAGCGCAGTTCCGGTAATCGTATCCAGCGTTTTTTCGAGATCCTGAACCGTGCCGGGATTGTTACCATTACACGGCGTACCCGTGGCGATGACATCGATGCGGCTTGTGGTCAGCTTGCCGGGGAATTCATGGACCGGACCCGGCGGCGGGAACGCGGACAGTTGAACAACGGGATGGTGAAGCAATGAATCCAGGAAAGCTCCTTGTATGTGCTGCTGCAGTCGTCATGCTGACTGCTTGCACATCCTCCGCAGAGCGGCAACGTGAGGAAGAGAATGCAACCCGGGGCGCCGAGTCGTATACCGAGCTGGGTGTCGAGTATTTTCGCCAGGGCAACTATGAATTGTCACGAACCAAGCTGGAGAAGGCACTGGAACTGAAACCTGATTTCCCTCAGGCGCATGGTGCGATAGCCGTTCTGTATGAAAAAGTGGGTGAACCCGAGCTTGCAGAAAAGCATTACAAGAAAGCTTTGCGTCTCAACCCGGATAATCCCAGGGAGGAGAATAACTATGGTCAGTTTCTGTGTTTCCAGGAACGTTACAAGGAAGCAAATAAACAGTTTATGAAGGCTGCAAAGAATCCTTTCTATGCTTCACCCCAGGTGCCGTATACCAACGCCGGCCTGTGTGCCAAGCGGATTCCGGATGCTAAACAGGCGGAGCTGTTTTTTCGCCAGGCCCTGCAGATAGATCCGAAGTTTGCACCGGCCCTGCTGCAGATGGCTATTGTCAAGTTTGAGTCGGGCCAGTTTCTGGGTTCCAGGGCCTACCTGGAGCGGTTTCAGCAGGTTGCCGAGCATAACCCTAGTAGCCTGTGGCTCGCAGTTCAGACCGAGCATGCACTAAGAGATCCTGCTGCTGCGGGCCGGTATGCCATCTTGCTCAGGAAAAATTTTCCGAAGAGTGAGCAGGCGATAATGTTGCTGGAGTGGGAAAGTGAACGCCGGTCGGGAAGATGATACCAGTGACGGCGTGACTGATAATGGCCGGATGTCGCCAGGGGCCCGGCTGTCTGCGGCCAGAAAAGAGCGCGAGCTGTCCCTTAAGACCGTGGCGGATGAGCTGAAGCTTGACGTCAGCATGGTTGTG
>DMKK01000225.1:0-1257 GCA_003454335.1 Gammaproteobacteria bacterium
CTCGGCAGCAGCCTTCTCCAACTCAGCACGGCGTCCTTCATACTCGGCAATGTTCTTTGCAGTTGCCGGTGCGGCCTTGCCTTGCGGGATCAGGTAATTGCGACCAAAACCCGGTTTTACATGTACCTTTTCGCCCATGGCGCCCAGGTTGGCTATTTTTTCCAGCAGGATAATTTCCATTGTTACAACCTCTAGCTATTAACTCGTTTCATTAAACTGCACTGTCTTCGTCCCGGGCCAGCCGCCGACGAAAATCAATCCAGGTATCCAGCAAGCCACCGGCCGCAAGCAACAATGTGGCTTGCGGTACAATTGCCAGCAACACATAAACCGCTACCAGCCAGCCGCCACCCCGCCCTTTCCGTTTCAACAGGCTGTGTATAACGGCCAGCCCCACCAGCAGGTAAGGCACCAGCATAATCATGGCCAGCTGGGCACCGAATTCACTGACTGTGCCTTGCGTAAAGCGGGCAAGCAGCATAATACCCAGCGTTATCAGCCCGTTCGTAGCACCGAGCCGCAATGCGTAAAACTCGTCCCGGAACGCTCCCGGGTGAACCAGCACTGATTGCCACCAGCGCGCCAGCAGCAGACTGCCCAGTACACCAATAACCAGCGAGGCAAACACCACACCGGTCATCAGTGCGGACACTTCCTGCAGCAGTTGCACGTCCGCCAGCGCCGGAAAAGACAGCCCGGCTTCGGCCAGGGTCGTCTCAACCTGTTGCAGCTGTTCCAGCCACCAGGCTGTCGGATTCCCGTACAGCCCGAACACCAGCAGCAGCAAACACACGCCAAACAGGGTGGCTGCCTTCAATGCCTGCCCCAGACTGTTGGTCTGCTGCAATACAGCAGCCGTCGCCCAGCAAGGCAACCACAACATCAGTACCAGCACCAGCGCAACAACAGCCTGCGCACCCAGTAACTGGTAGAGCAGTAACATAATGGCTGCCGCAATGACCATTACCTGCAGGCCGGCCAGCATGCCAACATGCAGGGTAACCAGCGCCACGACAGCTGCCGCCAGGTAATTCAGTATGCCACCGAACGGTGGCAGCAGAATCGTCAGGGAACCGCTGATTACGGCTGCCAGTACGGCCTGCCAGCGTCCACTGACAATATAGGCGGCCAGTGCTTTCATCGTCTGCGAAAACTACGCAGCTTTCTTACGTCCGTATCCGGCTAGTGCGAATCACAGTAAGGCAGCAACGCCAGGTAACGAGCGCGCTTGATCGCGGTCGACAGTTGCCGCTGATA
>DMKK01000225.1:1389-1928 GCA_003454335.1 Gammaproteobacteria bacterium
AGATCCTTGTAATCAATTTCCTTGGTACCTTCAGCCGTGAAACGGCAGAATTTACGACGACGATAGTAACGAGCCATGATGAATCCTCTCTGGAATGTGTTGAGCCAGTATTATTCCGGCGCGGCAGTCGGTTCTTCTGCCGGTGCAGCAGCCGGTTCTTTTGCCGCGGCTTCGTCTGCGACCGCTGCCGGTGCAGCAGCAGGGGTAGCGGCAGGCGTTTCGCGTTCACGTTTTTCTTCCGGACGCTTGGCCAGCAAAGAAGGCTCCGTGACGGGTTCCTTGCGGTTAATCACCATGCTCCTGATGACTGCATCATTGAAACGAAACGCACTGTTCAGCTCTTCCAGGACGCCGGTACTGCACTCGATATTCATCAGCACATAATGTGCCTTGTGCAGCTTCTGAATCGGATAGGCAAGCTGGCGTCGTCCCCAGTCTTCCAGTCGATGGATGGCGCCGCCGTCAGCTTCGATCGATGTGCGATATCGATCGATCATGGCATTCACCTGCTCACTCTGGTCAGGGTGGACCAGAAACAC
>DMKK01000225.1:2000-5331 GCA_003454335.1 Gammaproteobacteria bacterium
CCTGCATATTACTGTTTTATTTTATATTTCATCCGTTTCGCTGGCGGCACGCCTCAAACAGCACCACCCCCGCCGCGACCGACACATTCAGGCTCTCGACCTGCCCTGCCATGGGGATGGCCAGCAAGTGATCACAATGCTCCCGGGTCAGGCGCCGCATACCCTTGCCTTCGCTGCCCAGCACCAGGGCGATAGGGCCCTGCAGGTCACTGCCATATAAGCCCTGTTCAGCCGCGTCACTGGTACCGTAGATCCAGATGCCCGCCGCGCGCAGCTGACGCAGGGTACGGGCGAGGTTGGTAACGGTGAATATCGGCACAGACTCCACCGCACCACAAGCCACCTTGTGCACGACCGGCGTAATACCCACCGCACGATCCTGCGGCAGGATCACCGCATGCACACCGGCAGCATCTGCAGTCCGCAGGCAGGCGCCCAGGTTATGGGGATCCTGGACCCCGTCCAGCACCAGCAGAAAAGCCGGTTCGGCTAAGGCCTCCAAAAATTCCGGCAGCTGTTTTTCGTTCATGCCACGGGAGGCCTCACGAACGACCGCAAGTATGCCCTGATGACGGCCACCGGGAACCTGCTGATCCAGTTCCCTGCGGCTAACCTTCTGAATGGCGATACCGGCAGCGGCCGCCTGCGCCAGCAACGGCGCCAGTTGCCGGTCAGCAGCCACATCAGCGACCACGAGTTTTTTTACGCTGGCGGGACGACTCGCAAGCAATGCGGCAACCGCATGCAGTCCGTAAACCTGTTCGGCCGATTTCATGGCATTAGCGTCCGTGCAACATCACTTACAACCGGTGTTACCGGCATTCATGCGGGTTTTTTCCGCGCTGCCTTCTTCTTGCCCCACCGTCTGCTGTGCTTTTTGCTGGGCTTGTCTCTCGACTTGCCGGACGAATTGCCAGCCGGTTTATTAGTTGGTTTTTTCCCTGACTTTTTCTTCTTGCCCGGCTTCTTACCCCTCTTCTTGCCAGACTTTTTATCCGACTGTTTACCTGTCGGCTTGTTCGTCTGCCCGCCACTCAACTCAAAATCAATCTTGCGGTCGTCGAGATTTACCTGCACCACCCTGACCTGGACCGGGTCACCGAGGCGAAAAACCTTGTTGGTACGTTCTCCCATCAACCAGTGGCGAGTCGGGTCAAAATGATAATAGTCATTACCAAGCGCCGTCACATGTACCAGGCCTTCCACATAGATATCCTGCAACTCGACAAAAATGCCGAAGGATGTTGTGCTGGTAATAATCCCCGCGTAGCTCTCACCGATCTTGTCCAGCATGAACTCACACTTGAGCCAGTCTACGGCATCACGCGTGGCGTCATCTGCACGCCGCTCGGTGGTCGAGCAATGCTCGCCGAACTCGTGCATGGCGTCCATTGTATGGTGAAAGTTTTTCGATTTTTTTCCGGCCAGTACATGGCGAATGGCACGGTGCACGAGCAGGTCAGGGTAGCGCCGGATCGGCGAAGTGAAATGGGTATAGTCTTCATGCGCCAGCCCGAAATGGCCGATGTTGTCCGGACTGTATTCGGCGCGCGGCATGGAGCGCAGCAGTACCGTGTTGATGAGGTGTTCATCCGGCCGGCCCCGCGCCTCCTCCAGCACGGCTGAGTAGTCGCGCCCGGTTGGCTTCCGGCCACCGCGCAGCCCCAGCCCGAGTTCATTCAGGAATTCCTGCAGATCAGAGACCTTGTCTGCCGCAGGCGTGGCATGCACGCGGTACAGTGCCGGCATTTTGTGGCGCTTGAGATAACGCGCCGCAGCGACATTGGCCGCCACCATGCACTCTTCGATTACCTTGTGTGCGTCATTGCGCACCAACGGAACGATCTTCTCGATCTTGCGGTCTGCACCAAACACAATGCGGGTTTCAGTGGTTTCAAAATCAATGGCACCGCGCTTGCTGCGTCCCCTGCGCAAGGCCTTGTATAAACGGTACAGTTCTTCAAGATGCGGCACCAGTGCCTCGCGGCGCTGGCTGGCCTCCGTGTCACCATCAACCATGATCGCGGCTGCTTCCTCGTAGGTAAGCCGTGCATGCGAACGCATCAGGCCATTCAGGAAACGCGAACGGATCATGCGCCCCTCCTTGTTGAAGAGCATCTCGCAGCCCATGCACAGGCGATCCACCTCCGGGTTCAGCGAACACAGGCCGTTGGACAGCACCTCCGGGAGCATGGGTATCACCCGTTCCGGGAAATAGACGGAATTACCCCGTTCAAAGGCTTCTGCATCCAGTGCAGTCTCCGGGCACACGTAATGCGAAACATCCGCAATCGCCACCAGCAGGCGCCAGCCACCCGAGGTTGCCTCACAGTAAACCGCATCGTCAAAGTCACGCGCATCGGCACCGTCGATGGTTACCAGCGGCAGGTCACGCAGGTCCTCACGGCCGCGCTTGGCTTTCGCCGGCACGTCTTTGCCGAACACCGCACTTTCTGCTTGCACGGCTTGCGGCCATGCCTCCGGGACTTCATGACTGCGGATGGCAATGTCGATTTCCATGCCGGGCGCCATATGGTCACCCAGCACTTCGATCACACGCCCCACCGGCGGTGAGCGCTTCGCCGGTTGCTGAACTATCTCAACAGACACGATCTGACCATGTTGCGCGCCATTCGATTCGCCGGAGGATACGGCAATGTCATTCGGCAATCGTTTGTTGTCCGGGGTCACGAATTGCACCCCGTTCTCGCTATAGAACCGCCCGACCACCGTGTGGGTGTTACGCTTCAGGACCTCGACCACATCGCCCTCGCGCCGCCCGCGCCGGTCCAGCCCGGTTATTCTCACCAGCACCCGGTCACCGTGAAACAGCGCGCGCATCTGCCGGGCCGACAGGAACACGTCGTCACCCTCGTCGTCCGTGACCAAAAAGCCAAAACCGTCCTGATGACCGATCACCCGCCCCGGCACCAGGTCAAACTGGTCGGCGTGGGCATAACAGTCACGCCGGTTGCGCACCAGCTGACCGTCCCTGACCATGGCATTCAGGCGCCGTCGCAGTGCTTCGACCCCGTCTGCATCATGGATACCCAGCAGTCCTTCGAGATCGGCACGGTTGACTGGCCGGTCTGCCTCGGTGATAACATCAAGAATCAGCTCACGACTGGCAATGGGCTGCTCATAGAGTTTTGCCTCACGACGGGCGTGTGGATCACTCGGACCCGACGACTTGGCTCTTCTTTTCTTTTTTCTTTGCATAAGTTTTTGGTTAGCCTGGATTAGTGCGCTGACAAGACTTCTAGTGTGCGGTCAGCCGGGGTAAATTGACAAGACATATATCAGACGGTAGAGTTCGCGGCTCTCGGGACGG
>DMKK01000118.1 GCA_003454335.1 Gammaproteobacteria bacterium
CTCGCTGCTCAGCGGCAGAATAGTCTGGACAGAACCCTTGCCAAATGTTTTGGAACCGACAATGATGGCACGCTTGTGATCCTGCAGGGCACCCGCAACAATCTCGGAAGCCGAAGCCGAACCCTGGTTGACCAGCACGACCAGTGGCGCACCGTTGATTACATCATCCGGGGTCGCATTAAAGCGCAGTTTTGAATCAGCAATGCGGCCTTCTGTATAGACGATCATGCCCTTGTCAAGAAAGGCATCCGACACGGCAACCGCGCCATTAAGTACCCCACCGGGATTATTGCGCAGATCAAGCACCAACCCTTCCAGTGCCCCGTTGTTTTCCTTTTTCAGGTCCGCGATAGCATCAACAAGATTCTCTGCCGTCTTGGACTGGAACTGTGATATACGCAAGTAGCCGAAGCCCGGTTCCAGCATTCGCGACTTGACGCTCTTGACCTTTATGATATCCCGCGTGATGGTGAGGTTGAGGGGTTTGTCCAGGCCATCCCGTACGATAGTCAATTCAATATCCGAGCCTGGCTTGCCGCGCATGACCTTGACCGCTTCACTCAGGGTCATACCCTTGACCGGGGTATCGTCCAGCCTGATGATCAGGTCACCCGCCTGCACACCGGCACGTTGTGCAGGCGTATCANNTCATTAAGATCCATTCCCTTAACCGGCGTACTGTCCATTTTAATGATCACATCACCCGCCTGAATTCCGGCACGTTGTGCAGGCGTATCATCAATCGGGGCGATGACTTTTACAAAACCGTTTTCCATACCTACTTCTATGCCCAGGCCACCAAACTGACCGGTAGTGCCAACCTGTAATTCCGTGAACTGCTCTGCATCCAGATAGGAAGAGTGTGGATCCAGGCCAGACAGCATGCCCCGAATGGCGTTCTCGATCAGTTCCTTGTCATCGACATCGACAACATAATCGTTCTTGATACGCCCGAATACATCGCTGAAAGTACGTAGTTCCTCAATCGGCAGGGTTGCCCGGGTATTCTCTCGATCGGCAAACACGCCATGTCCAATCGAAACCAGTACCCCTGCCATGAGGCCGATGAGTACCAGCAGGTAATTCTGTAGTTTGGGTTTCATGTATTTGTATCCATCTGAAGTCCGGGAGTTATTACGAATAATACCCTTAATGCCCTGGTGCCATTATCCACCCTGACAGGAAATCGTGACCATATCACAGCATGGGTTACAGCGGTATCGGCGGTGGCCATAAAAGCTTTGACTTGCAGGCATTTGGGGCGTGCGACCATGATTGTGACCCGCGCAGAACGGTTAAATTCCATCCTCCGGGCACTCTCACCAGTATCACCACCGCCGTTTTCAGCGGGCCGCCTGCAAGGGTACCGGTTTACCGCTAAACCAGCGGCCGGGATTAAAGGGCTTGCCATCCTTGCGCAATTCCAGGTACAGGCCGGCATTCGGCTGGCCACGGCTGTCACCGGCTGCTGCGACCGTTTCACCCCGTTCGACCCATTCGCCAACCTCCTTGTACAAGCTCCGATTCTGACCATAGAGGGACATATAGCCCTTGCCATGATCAATGATCAGCAACAAACCGAAACCTCGCAACCAGTCGGAAAATGCGATCCGGCCACTGGCAATCGCATGTACATCACTACCCGCGCGCGTGGCAATAAGCACACCGCGGGTACGCAATGTACCGTGGGCATCCTTTACCCCGAAAGGCTGCGTGATACGACCTGCAACCGGCCAGCGCAACTTGCCCTTGAGCTGGCGTAATGACGTGTATTGCACATCATCCTGCGGAAAATCCTGCAGAGCCAGCGTCAGGGACTGCACCAGTTTTTGCAGCCGCACCCGATCCTGCTCCAGCGTGGTAAGTTCTGTTGTTCTGGACTGCAGATCCGTCTGCAGCTGTCCAAGAATCTTGCGGCGCTTGTCCTGCTCAGCAACCAGCCTTGATGACTTGTTCGCCTGCTGTTGCCGCAACTGCACTACCTCGGCCTGTTTTTCAACCAGTGTCTGCTCGATTTCACTCATATGTTGCAGTGATGCCAGCAAATCCTGCATGCGATCGACCCGGGCGCGCGCATAATAGCCGTGATAAACCAGCAATCTGCCAACGGTGGCCGGGTCTTCCTGGCTGAGTATCAGCTTGACCTGCTCCTGCTTGCCGGTCATGTAAGCGACCTGTAATTCCTGCGCCAGGCCGGCTCTCATGCTATCCAGTCGTGCATTTTCAGTGCTGCGTTCAGCGTACAGATCCTGGATCTTCTGGCGCACTGTCGCTATCTGGCTATCAAGCTGACGTAATTCGGCAGTGACGTTGCCGATCTCCGTTTCAGTTTTTTTCAACGCCCCCTGCAAAGAGTCACGCTGGCCACGCATGGAATCGATAGCATCCCTGATCTCGTTAATGCGCTCCCGCAACTGCTGCAGCTTTTCGGCCTGTACAGCTATCTCGTCAGCGTATACACCGGGTAGCGATGGTAACAGCACTATGGCCAGTGCCAGCGGGCATATTGCTACGGATGCGGGCAACAACGCCAGAATGCGAGAAAAGTTTGCTTTATAAAAAGTGAGCAAAGCGCAATGCCGAGCCGGACGTGGCACGTTATCCTTTACACCACACTCGTAACTGCCGCTGCTGTTGCTGGCTGGGAATTATCAGTATCATCCGGCGTCAATTCCACCAGCGGTGTACCGGTCATTTCCGGAGGTATTTCCATATTCATCAGGTACAACATGCTGGGTGCGATATCAGACAGGGCACCATGTTCTGACATCGTTGCCGGACGCCCGAAATAAATCAACGGCACCTTGTTGGTGGTATGTGCGGTATGTACCTGCCCGGTGTCATTATCAAGCATGAGTTCAGCGTTGCCGTGATCTGCTGTTACCAGCATCTCGCCGCCACAGCGTTCCAGTGCATCCTGGATACGTCCGACACTGGCATCAACCGCCTCGATCGCCTTTACTGCAGCATCAAACTTGCCAGTATGACCCACCATATCAGGATTGGCATAATTACAGATAATCACATCGTAGGTGCCACTTTCAATGGCCGCAACCAGTTTGTCGGTCAGCTCCGGCGCGTTCATTTCCGGCTGCAGGTCATAGGTCTGAACCATCGGTGATTTCACCAGTATCCGGTCTTCACCCTCAAACGGTTCTTCTTCACCACCGTTGAAAAAGAAGGTTACATGTGCGTATTTCTCGGTTTCAGCCAAGCGCAACTGCCGCAGGCCGTGCCTGGCAACATAGTCCCCAAAGACATTTTTCAGTCGCTCGGCTGGATAGGCAACAGCGACATCAAAGTCGGACTTGTACTCGGTCAAGCTGATAAAGCTGCCCAATTCAGGTTCTGATTCCCTGACAAAGCCATCAAACTCCTTTTCAATAAACGGGCGCGTGATCTGGCGTGCACGGTCCGAACGATAATTCATAAAAACAACGACATCCCCGTCCTCGATTCTAACCGGCTGTGTACCCACTGGGATGATTGCTGTTGCCTTGACAAACTCGTCGCTTTCATCACGCGCATAAGCCATCTGCAAGGCACCCATCGCATCCTCGGACTTATAGTCAGCCTTGCCCTGTGTAATCAGGTCATAGGCTGCCTGTATACGCGGCCAGCGGTGGTCACGATCCATGGCATAGTAACGGCCGATAATGGACGCAAAACGCCCGCCACCCAGTTGCTTAAACTTCTCTTCCATAAGTTCTATGGAAGCAGAAGCACTGCGCGGAGCAGTATCACGCCCGTCCAGGAAGGCATGTAAGTAAACTTTCCCGGCACCTCGCTGTACAGCGAGTTCGACCATTGCATGGATATGTTCTTCGTGGCTGTGCACACCGCCGGGTGATAGCAGGCCCAGGATATGGACCGCCTTGCCCTGTTCAATCGCCAGGTCCACGCCATCGGTCAAGGTACGATTGGAGAAAAAAGACCCCGTCTTGATGGCACGACTGACGCGGGTAAATTCCTGATAAACCACGCGTCCCGCTCCAAGGTTCAGATGACCAACCTCGGAATTACCCATCTGGTCTGCGGGTAATCCAACAGCCGCCCCCGAGGTACGAATCAAGGTGTGGGGAAAATTATTCCACAAGCTGTCCCAGACAGGCTTGTTCGCGGCAGCGATGGCATTAAATTGTGGTTTATCGCTATATCCCCAGCCATCGAGGATAAGCAATACCATCGGCCGCGCGGGACCTTTGCCAGATGTCTGTTGTTGCTGTCCGCTCATAAATTAGAAAGAGTCTAGATTATATTGCTACCGGTTATCAATGGCGGGATGACCACGACCCGCCATACTCTGGCCGAAGTACTATTGGCGTCAACATAACTGTATCTTGCCTGTAGCCCAAACGGTTTATTATTGTATAATGTTTTAATAATGAATGCAGTAACCCACACCATTTCAGAAGCTTGAAGGGCTGAAAAATGACAGTAATAAGCAGTGAACCACTCATCACCCGTGAAGAAGATATCGAACGGGCTTCACGTTCCCTCAAGGCAATGTCTCATCCGCTACGACTGAAAATCCTGTGCACCCTCGGCGACCAGGAAATCAGCGTACAGGATATTGTAGAACGTGTCGGCACATCCCAGAGTAATATCTCGCAACATCTCGCCATCTTGCGCGACAAGGGTATTCTTGCATCACGCAAGGATGCCAACCGGGTGTACTATCGCGTTGGCGATGGCCGTACCCTGCAGTTGATCAGCATGATGCGCGAAGTTTTCTGCGCCCATCCCTGAACCCTGTCTGGCACTGGCCATACTAACCGGGCATCACTCATCCCGGTAAAAAAATCACATAACACATTCTGCTGGCAGCTGATCACTTATGGATATCAATCAACTAATGGAATTTACCGGCAACCATATGTTGCTGATGCTGGCGCTGATTACCATTATTGCCATGCTGATAGGCGGGGAAATCCAGGAACGCATCAGCGGGATCACGGCTGTCGCACCCGGTGAAGCAACCCGCATGATCAATCATGACAATGCTCTCATGATTGATATGCGGGACGACAAGGACTACCGTGAAGGTCATATTGTCAACGCCATACATGCACCTGCCAGCTCCGGCAACGACACCGGAAAGCTGGAGAAATATCGTGATAAACCGGTGATTGTTTATTGTCAGCGCGGACAGCGCTCTGCTGCATATTGCAGCAAACTCAAAAAACAGGGATTTGAATCTGTTTACAATTTGAAAGGTGGATTGCTGGCATGGCAGAAAGAAACCCTGCCATTGAGTAAGAAAGATTAACGCCTCTACCTGGAAACACACCAGAAATATAACGTCACAGCCGGGAATACACTTATGTCAGAAGAACAACAGCCAAAAGCACAGACTGAGGACAACGAAAAAATCTTTCGCCCCCAAAAGATTTATCTAAAAGACGTTTCATTTGAATCACCAAATTCACCTGCACTGTTCACCAAGAAGTGGACTCCGAAAGTTAGTGTTGAAATAGATCATTCAGTCTCTATGCTGGAAGACAGTATTTATGAAGTTATTATAGCTGTGACAGCGACGGTGTCGGTAGAAGACAAAACAGCCTTTCTGGCAGAAGTTCACCAGGCCGGCATCTTTGTGTTGAAAGGATATGAGCCTGATGAGCAAGAGCGACTCCAGCAGGTTCATTGTTTGCGCACGTTATACCCCTATGCAAGCGCAGCCTTGTCAGACCTGGTTACCAAGGGCGGCTTCCCGCAACTACTGCTGGTACCAATGAACTTTGCTGCGGTGTATGCAAAAAAACTTCAGCAAGCTTCTGAGCAAGCCGAAGCCGCTGATGAGTAATAACATCCGCTGCAATCATTATTCTTGCCGCAGCCATTATTAAACACCTAATGAACCTGGCAACACCATGCAAAGTGAAAGAATAGCCGTTCTTGGTGCCGGCTCCTGGGGTACCGCACTGGCACTGCGCCTGGCCGCCAACCATAACGATACTTGCCTGTGGGGCCATGAACCGGAGTTCATGGCGACACTCGCTCGTGAGCGCCAGAACAGGCACTTTCTTCCCGGCTTTCCTTTCCCGGAAAATTTGACCATTGAAACGGATCTGTCACAGGCCGTTCAGCAAGGCCGCGACGTGCTGCTGGTCGTGCCCAGCCACGCCTTTCGTGAAGTCCTGACCAGGCTGGCACCTGCTCTCAACAATCGCTCCCGCATCGCCTGGGCGACAAAAGGCCTGGAATATGGCAGCGGCAAGTTCATGAGCGAGGTACTTGAGGAAACACTTGGCAC
>DMKK01000057.1 GCA_003454335.1 Gammaproteobacteria bacterium
GCGGGTGAGAATGTTGGCGCCTTCAACGGTGATGGCGATCGGCAGTCCCTGGTAACCGCGACCGATAAAGTTGGTGGGCCCCATGCTGATGCCGCGACCGCCAAGAATGTCCATGGCGTCGTTGACAATGATGCGCATGCGTTCCGTCGCGTGGTATTTGATAATGGCGGAGGCAACAGACGGATCTTCACCGCTATCCAGCGCCGCCGTGGTAAAGCCGCGCACCGCATTCAGGGTGTACGTCGTCCCGGCAATACGTCCCAGCACCTCGCTGATGCCCTCGAATTTCCCAATGGCTACCTTGAACTGTTTTCTGACCGCTGCATAGGCGCCGACGCTGCGGCTGACGAGTTGGCAGGATGCCGTGCTCAATGCCGGTAAGGAAATTGCACGTCCATCGGAGAGGCTGTTCATGAGCATGCGCCAGCCCTGGCCGACGTAGGCCTGTCCGCCGATGACTCTGTCCATCGGGATAAATACGTTGGTGCCCCGATTGGGACCATTCATAAAAGACTGGCTCATGGGAAAGTGGCGATTGCCTATCTCGACGCCGGGGGTAGTGGTTGGTATCAGTGCCAGTGTAATGCCGATGTCTTCCTGGTCACCCAGCAAGTGGTCCGGGTCATGCAAGTGAAATGCAAGGCCCAGGAGTGTCGCTACCGGACCAAGCGTGATGTAACGCTTTTCCCAGTTGAGGCGAATACCCAGTACATCATCCTTGCCTTCATGTGTTTGTCTGCAGACGACACCGGTATCCGGCATGGAGGCGGCATCACTGCCAGCTTCCGGTCCGGTGAGCGCGAAGCAGGGGATTTCTTCACCGCTGGCGAGGCGTGGCAGATAATACTGTTTCTGTTGTTCCGTGCCGTAGGACAGCAGCAACTTTGCCGGACCCAGCGAGTTTGGCACCATGACGGTGACAGCAGCCGAGATGCTGCGACTGGCAACCTTCAGGACGACCGCGGAATGAGCGTTGGCCGAAAACTCCAGCCCGCCGTATTGCTTCGGAATGATCATGCCAAAGAAGCCTTGCTGCTTCAGGAAGTCCCAGGTTTCCGGAGTCAGGTCGCGGAGTTCCTCGGTGATCTCCCAGTCATTAACCATGTGGCACAGGTCATTGGTGGGGCCATCAATAAAAGCCTGTTCTTCCTCGCTCAGTGCGGGTGCCGAAAAACCAAGCATGCGATGCCAGTCAGGTCGGCCACTGAAAAGTTCTGCCTCCCACCACACGCTGCCGGCTTCCAGCGCCTCGCGCTCGGTATCGGACATGCTTGGCAAAATCTTTTTATAGAGGCCGAGGAGGGGGGTGATAAGCAGATTCTGTCGCAGGGGGTCGACTGTCAGGAAGACGGCAACCGGGAGGAATATGGCCCAGGCAATGATCAGGGCCCAGACAGGTGGTGTGTGCAGGATGCTCCAGTAGAGCAGCATGGCACCGAGGGCGCCCGCCCACAGATAGCGCGATGCCTGTCGGGCTACCATGAAACCAAGGGCGGTGAAGAGTATGGGGAGTTCAATCATCCAGTTCATAATCAGTCATCCTTTGCTTGGTTGATTACCCAATAGATAATATGACATAAATACCGTTAATGAGTTGCAGTCGCCTTGAAGGGGATCACAACTGTGCCACTACTCCATTTCAGGCTATCGGCGTAAATCGTCTGAAAATGAGGCTTTTGGGCAGAGAAAGCAGGCCGTCAGTTATTCAGCAACTCCAGTGCCTTGAACAGTTTTTTTCGAGGAGTATAGAAATGCGGGGAGAAACGGACGCCGCCGCCCCTGAGCGCACAGGCGACATTTTCCCGTGTCAGCGTGTCATAGAGCGATTCCGGGGTTTCTGTTAACGGGCGAAAGGTAATAATACCTGCTTGTTGATGTGCGGCTAGCGGGGTAATTAGCTGGTACCGGTCTTCCCTTTGCATGAAAAAATCGACCATAAACCGGGTGTTCTCAAGTACCCGTTGTTCAATGACCGGCATGCCAATCTCGTCTATCAAGTTCATGCTTGCGTGCAGTGCATGCACCCCGGTCATATTAGGGCTGCCGCATTCAAAACGGCGGGCGCTACTGGCAATCTCCCAGCTCTGTTGGTCGAAGTTCAGTGCATCCTCGAGCATGTGCCAGCCATATTGTTTCAAATCCAGACGGTCCATGTGTTCACGGCGACAATAAAACAGCGCGATACCTTCCGGTCCCATCATCCATTTGTGGCCATCGGCCATTACAAAATCTGCCTGGCAGGCCTGCACGTCGAATACTGTAGCCCCCAGACTCTGGATGGCATCGACGCAAAACAGGATGTTCCGCTCCCGACAGGCAGTACCCAGGCGAACCAGATCCAGTTTTAATCCGGTGCCGTACTGGACCGAACTGACGGATAGCAGTCGGGTGCTGTCATCCAGGCAGGCAATGATGGCGGCCTCGGGCGAATCCTGGTGTGACAGATCAGCCGGGCAGGTGCTGACGCCCAGTTTTTGCAGGGATTCCCAGATTATCCGGTTGGAGGGGAATTCCTGGTTGGTAATGACGACCTTGTCGCCGGGTTTCCAGGGCAGGCCGTAAGCGACGACAGACAAGGCCTCCGAGGTGTTCTTTAACAGAGCAATCTCGTCACTGGAATCAGCGTTAACAAGTTGCTGTAACTGTTTCTTCAGGCGGCTCTCGACAGTGACCCACTCCAGGTAGTTTCTGGAACCAAAGGCGACGTTTTCATCGGCAAATTGTTTTACCGCAGTTGCTGTGCGCTGTGGCCAGGGTGAGACAGCGGCATGATTCAGATAGATGACGGCATCATCCAGTGGGAATTCGGAGTCATACATAATGATCTGTCAAATAGTGGCGGCTGACTGAAGTTTTTAAAAACTATGGCAGTGTAATCTATTTATGTGTAATTATTCAGCCTGTCTCTGACCACTGATAAAGAACACATGAGCAGGATTGTCCCGGACCTCATTCGTATCCCCCTCACAAGAATCTTTTTTCGTTGCCCGACCCCGGCAGATGCCGCTGGAAAGATCAAGCGCAGCGTCTTCGCCAACTTCAAAATGCGAGCCCTGCTCGGGTTGCTCGTGCTGGCATCAACCGGTTCCCCGGTGCTGGCCAGCGAAATTCGGATATTTATTGATACAGAGACCGACACGCTGCAGGTGATGAAGGGGGACGCGGTTGTCAGGTCGTATGAGAATATTGCCATAGGCCGTTATGGAAAGACGTATTTCAAGGTAATGGGTGACAATAAAACCCCGCTGGGGAAGTTCAGGATCGGTTGGACCAACGGAAATACCCGCTATCACCGGTTTCTTGGGCTGACATACCCGGATCTGCCGGCTGCCGACCGTGCGCTGGTGGACGGGCGTATTAATGAGTCTCAGTGGCAGGCAATCCGGCGCGCATCCGAGGCGGCCGCGGTCCCTCCGCAGAAAACGCCGCTGGGAGGCATGATTGGTATACATGGGATCGGTGCCGGCGACAGGGGGGTACACCAGGACTTCAACTGGACAAATGGCTGTGTGGCGCTAACCAACGAAGAAATCGAGGATCTGCTGCAGTGGGTGAAAATCGGCACTGCTGTCGAGATTCGCTAGCCTGTATCAGGGGAATACTGGTACTATACCGGGCTGTCGCAGGTGGTCTGTTTGATTTGACAGGCAAGTTTGTCGACTATACTGAAACTGGAAGGGTTTTGTTTTTTTTACCAAGGAGAAGAAAATGACTGTAAAGACTACAAATCAGCTGCAGAAAGTAGCAATGATTTCACTGCTTGTCGGGCTTGTCGGTCTGACTGGTTGCGCAACCACCGGCGATCGTGACAAGTTGCAGGCGCAAATTGATTCCGTCAGTGCTGATGCCAGTGCTGCCAGGGCCGAAGCTGCGGAAGCAAAAGCCATGGCTGCCGAGGCTGTCAGCATTGCCAATCAGGCCAATGCAACCTCGGCAGAAACCGAGATGAAAATCGACCGCATGTTCAAGAAGGCCATGTACAAATAATTGGCCGATTAATGCTGTCAAATGAAGCCCCTTCGGGGGCTTTGTTTTTTTCTGGAGCCTTGTCGGACTCAGGTTCCTAGTGGCTGATTAGCACAGGTATTCCGCTTTTTTCCTCGACAGCCTGTCGCAATGCGTTGCCTTTGAGTTTTATACCTCTATAGAAAGTACTGTTTGTATTCTTTTCATCGGCCAGAAAATCGGAGATGGCATCCAGTACGCTTTGCATGTAGTCCTGATATTTTTCCTCATCTTCTTCCAGCGGCGGGTGCAGTTCCAGAAACAGTGAACCGGCCAGCCAGCCGAGTTTGATGGGCTGATTGACAAGTTGTACCGGGGTGTTTACCGGGATCTCTTCAAACAGTCGTTCGATGTCTTCCGGGTACATGCGCAGACAGCCATGCGTGACTCGCATGCCAACGCCGTAGGGTTTGTTGGTGCTGTGAATCAGGTAACCGGGGATGCCCAGGCGCATGGCATACCGTCCCAACGGATTATCCGGGCCGGCTTCAACTACATCAGGCAGGGGATCGTCACCCTTTGCGATCGCTTCATCCTTGATCGACTGAGGAGGGCGCCATGACGGGTCTTCTTTCTTGCTGATGATTCTTGTCTTTCCCAGTGGGGTGTCCCAGTCCATCCTGCCCACGCTGACAGGGTGGGTGATGACAACAGGTCGCTCGCCAGTTTTGGGTTCCGGGTAGTAATAAAGGCGCATTTCCGGCAAATTGATTACCAGTCCGGAACGCTTCGTGTTCGGCAGGATGAACCTGGTTGGCAGGGTAACGGCAGAATTATCGGCCGGCATCCAGCGATCGACATCCGGATTGGCGTGCAGAATCTCATTCTGGCCGATGTCGTACTCGCGGGCAATATCCAGTAGCGTGTTGTCTCTGCCGGCGGTGACCGTAGTGATCTGCCCAACAATGTCGACGTCTGCTGGCGGCAATATATAGCTGCTTGCCTGGGAAAGGCCGGTAACGGTAATGGCGAGCAGGAATGTAATGATTTTATGCATTTCTAAATATTAACGGAAATTAACCGATATGGGCGGATATAGGCGGTGTGCTATTAAATTGACGAAAAGTGATGAAAACCTATACTTGAAATGAATTATACTCAATAAGAGGCTGGTAACTATGACATATCCTGGAAAAATATTCTTCATTCTTTTCTCATGCGCCGCTGCAAGTGTGGCGGCTGAAACGCTCTATAAATCTGTCAATGAGAAGGGAGAAATTACGTTCTCAGACAATCCACCCGAAAATGCTGCCCATGTGCAGCAGATCGAGGTGCAGCCGGCACCAACAGAGCAACAGCAGCGTGAAAGCATGGAGAGAGAAAAGATGATCGAGGCACAGGCCAATGAGCTGGGTGCTTCCAATGCAGCTCGTGCACAATCGCGTGAAGAACAGGCACCACAAGAAGCTCCGCAAACTGTAGAACCGGTGCAAACCTATAACCGTGCTTACAACCAGGACAACATTCAGTCTCAACAGCCCATCGTACGGCCATTGCCGGGCCGTCCTGGGCAGCTGCCAGCAAGGCCAAGGCCGGTACCGCGCCCGGCCCGATAATCCGGATTATCCGTAGGTGCGTATAATGTATATTATGTTAAAT
>DMKK01000292.1:0-736 GCA_003454335.1 Gammaproteobacteria bacterium
CCCGGGAACCTGATATTCATTTCCACTGTACTGGAAGGATCGATGCTTGCCTGTCCGAACGGGCCATAGGTTGCCCGCCAGACCACACTGCCAGCTTCGCTGGTCATCGCCTGCGGGGTACCCAGATGGTCTGTGTGAATGTAATACANNTTTGCCGTTCGGCACCACCGCCTCTGCCGTTGGCAGGACCTCCGCCCACATGGCCAGTAATATCTGTCCGGCCTGGCCCTCCAGAAAACCCTCCCAAGCCAGGTTCAGGATCATCCGTGACAGTATCACCAGATCCCCGGTGTCAAGCGTACCGCTGCCGTTCAGGTCCCCGGCCGCTTCTTCGGCCGCCGAGGGTGTCTTGATCCCCAGTACGTACTGGCTCAGCAACAGGTAATCCGCCACATCCACCTGTCCGTCGGCGTTGATGTCTCCGGGCAGGGACACGCTGGCGGGGTCATTGGGGTCCAGACCCTGTGCCACCTCGGTGGCGTCATCCACGCCGTCACCGTCGGTGTCTGCAATCTGAATCGCGGTTCCCCAGGTGAACAGCTCGTCAAGGTTGCTCAGGCCGTCATTATCATCATCCGGGGCCACTGGATTGGTGCCCGCGACATCCTCCGCTACATTGGTCTGCCCGTCCTGATCGGTGTCCGGATAATAGACCGCCAGCAGCTGCCCATTCAGGTAGTGGTATTCCCTGAGCAGATTGCCGTTGCGGTCGGTCTCGACCAGCAGCTCACCGTTC
>DMKK01000292.1:771-9089 GCA_003454335.1 Gammaproteobacteria bacterium
GCCCGTAGAGAAAACGGTTGCCCGTGCCATCCGGGCGGTCCTTGATGATCCGCTGGCCCAGTCCGTTGTAGGCAAAACTTGCGACGGAACCCGTGCCGTCGTCGGCATCGGCCAGCCGCAGGTGGGCCGCATAGCTGTAGGTCCAGTTGCCCCTCGTCAGGGTGTTGCCGGCGACATCGAGGCCGACGGTGGTAGCGCCAACCTGGGTCAGCCGGTTGCTGCCGGGTGCATAGCCCAGGCTGACCGGGGTGCCTTCGTCCGCGAGACTGCGGTTGCCGTTGGCGAGGTAGTCGTAATTCCAGCTGGTCCCGAAGGGCCCGCTGGCGGTATCCAGGCGGTCAAGGGTATCGTAGCTGAAGTTGCTGGTGCTGCTGAAACTGTCGGTGCGGGTCTTGAGATTACCGTTACTGTCGTACAGCGTGTAGCCCAGATCGAGGACACCGGTAACTATCTGGGTGCTCTGCCGGTAGGCACTGTCAAACCCCTGGGCAAGTGGCTTGCCATTGCCGAAGATCAGGGTCGTTACTCCGCCAAAAGAGGCATAACCGATACCCGCGGCCAGCGACTGGGTTGTGCCGCCCACTGTAAAGTCCACGTCACTGACCTGTCCGGCCGCGTCATGATGATATGTAATGAGCGTCCCCGAAGGGTAGGTGATGGTACTGGCCCGGCCAGCCGTATCGTGAGTAAAGCTTATGGACTGGTGGCCGGTGATATTACCAAAGGCGCCATAGACATAAATAACGGTCGCCACCCCGGTCCCGACCTTGCACAACCGCCCGATACCGTTGGCGCAGTTGTCGTAACTATAGATAATATCATCCACGGTCCCGGGCGCATCAACAAGGGAGGGGCACACAGAGACATTCCTGTGGATTAGCTGAACAGGCTGGCCTGTGGCGGCGCGAGACTCTAATCCTGTTGCTTGATGTAGCCCGTCATTACCAGGTCACTCCCACTCGATGGTAAACGAGCCATTTTTACAATTTAATATTAATGGCTTACTTGTTAGCGTAGGTGGTAATACAATGAAAAATACCCTATTCAGAAATTGTTGCTGACATCATCTAAAATCCCCGGCTCCCTAACAAAATCATTGCTTCACCAGACCTTGCACAGCCGGTTTAACAACCGTTAACTCATAGCGCGTAGTTCTACCACCACCCGGTAACGGGATAATAATACCCTTGCCAACCAGGTCAGAAAGATCACGGCTGGCTGTTCGATTGGGACACTTGGTAATAGCTTCATATTTCCTGGTCGTTATTCCGCCTTCAAAGCCCCTTCGTCCTTCAGCGAACACTCTCGACACCACCCTGCCCTGCCGGTCGTTCAACTGGTCGCCATAGGCTTCGTAGAAACGTGTCTTGGCCAGTACAAAATCCACTTCTTCCCTGGCGATGTCCTGTGCCTTGATTATTGTATCAGCGAAATAATCAAGCCAAACGTTAACATCCAGACTTCCACGGCTCGCTTTCTCCAGTTGCAGGTAATAGGATTTTTTGTCACCTTCTATCGCCGTGGCAAGACAAGCCGTGGTCGGATAGCCGAGAGACTGCGAAAGCGCATGGTCAGCAATCGCCCTGCCGACTCGCCCATTACCATCATCAAAGGGGTGAATCACTTCAAACCAGAGGTGTGCAATACCTGCCATGGCAATCCCTGGTAGCTTCTTATCCCTGTTCAAAGGGCTGGCCTGGTTGTACCAGTCGAGGAACCTCGCCATTTCATCCGGCACATGAGTCGCTGGCGGGGCTTCATAGTGAATCTTTTCCCGACCGTAAGGCCCACTCACTATTTGCATTGGCGAAGGATCGTTGCGGTATGCACCTCGCAGAATAGACGTGTAGCGCTGTTCCGGGACAGCCATTGATTGCCACTTGCCCAGCAGGTCATGTGTCAGGGATGTTTGCCAGTTCTTGCGAACGTCCACCAGCAGTGAAGCAGCCCCCGACGCTTTCTGGTCTGAATTGTCCGGTAGCGTATCCGATGTTATTAAAGAGAGTAGCGATGACCTGACCGATTCCCTATCCAGATTCTCGCCCTCAATGGCGCTGGTTTTGATGGCCTCGGAAAGCATCAAATCGATCATGGCATCCTCTTGAGACGCCATTGGCAGCGCCTCAAAGCGGCCGGCCAGACGCTCTGAGTTTATGCGAAATTCAAGCTCCCGGTCTTCGAGCGCATGCTTGTCATAGCGAAAGTCAGGCCAATCAGATTGTTGCCATATCCATCTCATGGCGTAATTCTAGCGCTTATTCACGCCATATTATAGTCTTTTATGGCGTGATTATAGACCGTAATAACGCCACACTCGTCCTGGAAGAGACACCTGAACGCCGTCCGGTAATACCATGACTGTTGATTTGCACCGAAATTGAAGCCAATAGTGGCAGATATTTGCATTCTGCTCTGACCCATCAATGTTGAGAAGCATTATTCTATAACCAAATACTTACAGCTGTTTTGGTGGGACATTTTTCGGTGCAAATGGTGGGTCACTTTTGGATGCAAATTAACAAAGCTGCCCCTACTCCCACTCAATCGTGGCAGGTGGCTTGCCGGAGATATCGTAAGCTACCCGTGATATATCGGGTACTTCATTAATGATGCGGCGGGAGACCAGGTCCAGAAACTCGTAGGGCAGATGTGCCCAGCGCGCTGTCATGAAATCAATGGTCTCGACCGCACGCAATGCGACCACATATGAGTAGCGCCGTCCATCACCGGTTACGCCGACAGATTTAACCGGCAGAAACACCGTAAATGCCTGGCTGACCGTGTCATACAAATTGTGGTTACGCAATTCCTCGATAAAGATATGGTCTGCCAGTCGCAGCGTATCGGCATATTCCTTCTTCACCTCACCGAGTATGCGCACACCCAGTCCCGGTCCGGGAAACGGGTGGCGATAGACCATGTCATAGGGCAAACCCAGCTCCACACCCAGCTTGCGAACTTCATCCTTGAATAATTCGCGCAACGGCTCGCACAATTGCATGCGCATGTGCTCGGGCAAACCACCGACATTATGGTGTGACTTGATCAGGTGTGCCTTGCCGGTCTTGGCACCAGCCGACTCGATCACATCCGGGTAAATCGTCCCCTGCGCCAGCCACCCGGTCTCGCCCTGCAACTTGCCGGCCTGTTCCTCGAATACCTCGATGAACATATTGCCGATAATCTTGCGTTTCTGCTCCGGTTCATCCACACCCTTGAGTGCAGCAAGAAAACGGTCTTCGGCATCGACACGAATAACACGTACTCCCATGTGCTCGGCAAAGGTTGCCATCACCTGGTCACCTTCCCGATGACGCAGCAAGCCATTATCGACGAACACACAAACCAGTTGATTACCGATGGCCTTGTGTAACAGCGCGGCCACGACCGAGGAATCGACGCCCCCTGACAGCCCCAGCAGGACATTGCCGGCACCAACCTGCGCCTGAATATCACGGATACTGCTGGTCACGATGTGGTCGGATGTCCACAGGGCATCACAGCCGCAGATATCAATAACAAAGCGTTGCAGAATACGTTCACCCTGGCGGGTGTGCGTCACTTCCGGGTGAAACTGGATACCGTAATAAGCACGCTCATCATCTGCCATCGCAGCAATCGGCGCACTGTCCGTACTTGCACCGACCTTGAAACCGGCCGGCAACTCGACCACGCGATCGCCATGACTCATCCATACGTCCAGCAGACCATAGCCTTCCGGCGTCGTATGGTCCTCGATATCGGTCAGCAAGCGTGAGTGTCCATGCGCACGTACCTGTGCATAACCGTATTCATGATGAGCGGAATTCTCGACCACACCACCCAGCTGTGCTGCCATGGTCTGCATGCCATAACAGATACCCAGCAACGGTACCCCGGCATCAAAGACAATCTGTGGCGCCCTGGGCGCATCATCACCGGTAACCGTTTCCGGTCCGCCGGACAGGATGATACCCATGGGCTCAAATGCACGGATGTCATCGACATCCACATCATAGGGGTAGATTTCACAGTACACCCCGATCTCGCGCACGCGCCGCGCAATCAGCTGGGTGTACTGGGAACCGAAATCCAGGATCAGGAGTCGGTGGGCATGAATGTCGTTATTGGAAGTCACGTTACTGTATATAGCCCCAATCATTGCAAAAATTCATACTGCAGGAGCGCCGTTGCCTGCAAGGATGCAGGTACATCGCGTAGCGCAGGGATGCGCGTGAGCGATCTAGCCGCGATTCGCGCCGGGGACGACGCTCCTGCAGGAAAGAACCAGAATCTCACCAGTAGTGCATTCCTCACACCCGGTAATTCGGTGCTTCCTTGGTAATCGACACATCGTGCACATGGCTTTCCTTCATGCCCGCATTGGTCACACGAATAAATTCAGGCTTGGTTCGCATCTCGTCGATACTGGCACAGCCGGTATATCCCATACTGGCACGCACCCCGCCCATCAGCTGGTGCAAAATGGTAATCATCGTGCCCTTGTAGGGCACGCGTCCCTCGATACCTTCAGGTACCAGTTTGTCGGGCTCGCCGCCCTCCTGGAAATAGCGGTCGCTGGAACCCTGTTTCATGGCCCCAAGAGACCCCATACCACGATAGGCCTTGTAGGAACGCCCTTTATAAAGCTCGACTTCGCCCGGGGCCTCTTCGGTACCGGCCAGCATGCTGCCGATCATCACCGACCAGGCACCGGCCGCCAGTGCCTTGGCAACATCACCCGAGTAACGAATACCCCCGTCTGCAATCAATGGAATACCGTCTTTGCGCAACTCTTCCGCCACATTCGCAACCGCAGAGATCTGCGGCACACCGATACCGGCCACGATACGTGTCGTACAGATTGAACCAGGACCAATACCTACCTTGACACCATCAGCACCGGCTTCCACCAATGCCCGGGCGGCAGCCGCCGTCGCAATATTACCGCCAATCACCTGTATATCCGGGAAATGCTGCTTCACCCAGCGCACTCGATCGATAACGCCCTGCGAATGGCCATGTGCCGTGTCAACGATCACCACGTCCGCACCGGCCGCTACCAGTGCCTCGACACGCGCTTCGGTATCGCCCCCGGTACCGACAGCCGCACCGACACGCAGCCGTCCGTGTTCGTCCTTGCAGGCATTCGGATAGTCCGTGGACTTCTGGATATCCTTGACCGTGATCATGCCGCACAATTTGAAATCGTCATTCACCACGAGTACGCGCTCAATCCGGTGTTTGTGCAGCAGCGCAATCACGTCCTTCTTCCCGACGCCCTCCGGGACCGTCACCAGCTTGTCCTTCGGCGTCATGACATTGGTCACGGGCAGATCAAGATTTGTTTCAAAGCGCCGGTCGCGGCTGGTCACAATACCCACCAGGTTGTCGCCATCGACGACCGGCACACCGGAAATATTGTTGGCGCGGGTCAGCTCAATGACTTCACGAATACTGGTTGAGGACGAAACCGTAATCGGGTCCTTGATGACCCCGCTTTCAAACTTCTTTACCCGCTGGACCTCGACAGCCTGCTCCTCGACCGAGAGGTTCTTGTGGATAATGCCAATCCCGCCTTCCTGGGCCAGTGCGATCGCCAGCCGGGACTCGGTGACGGTATCCATGGCAGCAGACAACAGGGGGATTCTCAGCTTGATCTCACGGGTCAGCTGGCTCTGCAGACTGACATCACGCGGCAGGACGGTGGAATGCGCCGGCAACAGCAAGACATCATCAAAGGTAAGGGCTTCCTGCGCTATTCGCATGTTTTCCGGGTTCCGCCTGGTGAGAATGGCCGCCAATTATAGGGACTGGCGCTACTCCGGTAAACTGTACACCGGCCTTTTCTCCCCGATTCCGTGTATCCTTCCCGACTATGTCAGAATCTGCACTAAAGCAGCGCCCCGCCCCTCCGGATCGGGACGTCTACAGCGTCTCCCGCCTGAACCAGACTGCCCGAAAATTGCTGGAACAGGGCCTGGCCCGTATCTGGCTGGAGGGTGAACTGTCGAATATTGCCCGTCCCTCCTCCGGCCACCTGTACTTCACTCTCAAGGACAGCAAGGCACAAATACGCGGCGCCATGTTCCGCAGCCGCAATCAACTGCTGCGCTTTAATCCGGAAGAAGGCATGCAGGTGCTGGTGCGTGCCAAAATCAGCCTGTACGAACCCCGGGGTGACTACCAGTTGATCGCCGAAGCCATGCAGGAAGCCGGCGACGGCGTGCTGCAGCAGGCCTTTGATGCCCTCAAACTGAAACTTGAAGCAGAGGGCCTGTTTGCCAGTGAGTGCAAACAACCGATGCCAGCACTGCCTGCACGCATCGGTGTCATCACCTCGCCCAGTGGCGCCGCCATCCGTGACGTACTTAGCGTACTGAAGCGACGCTTCCCGGCCATTCCGGTACTCATTTACCCCGTCCCGGTACAGGGCAAGGACGCCGGCAGGGAAATCGCGGCCATGCTTGATACCGCCGCCACCCGCAAGGAATGTGATGTATTGATCCTGACGCGCGGTGGCGGTTCACTGGAAGACCTGTGGGCCTTCAACGAGGAGATCGTGGCGCGCGCCATCCATGCCTGCCGTATCCCGGTAATCAGTGCCGTTGGTCATGAGGTCGACTTCACCATTGCGGATTTTGTGGCCGACCGGCGTGCCCCTACCCCGTCGGCTGCGGCCGAACTGGTCAGCCCTGATCAGACTGAATGGCTGGCACAGATCAGCGCACTGGAAACACGCGGGGTACGCCACATCCGGCAAACCCTGGCTGACAGCCAGGAGCGCCTGCGCTGGCTGGATCAACGCCTGCAACTGCGCCATCCAGGCCAGTACCTGCGCCAACAGGCACAGCGGCTCGACGAGCTGGAACAGCGCACACGCCTTGCGATCCAGTCATATTTCAACAGGTTGCGATACTCTCTTAACGAGGCACTTGCACAACTAAAACAGACCACACCCGGCCACCGGATCAACCGTACAGAACTGCAACGGCAGGCACTGGTACAACGCATGCATGCCGCCATCAACAGTCTGCTGCAGACCCGGCAGCGCCAGCTGGCCGTGGCCTGCAAGTCACTGGACACCATCAGCCCGCTGGCCACGCTGGACCGGGGTTACGCCATTGTCACAAGACAGGCTGATGACCATGTGCTGCACAAGGCGAGTGCCGTAAAAGCGGGGGATCAGATCGAGGCACGCCTTGCCAGGGGGCGCTTACTGTGTACCGTTGATAAAATTGTGAAGTAATATTGCATAGCTGTGCCATCATCCCCTCAACCTGTCCTTCTCCCTCCGGGAGAAGGACACTCTGGTTTAGAGCAATGGCCAATACCAATATCCCGCAGTAAATAAATATTTTCACTCAACACTTATGGAACAACAATGATGTTACGTCTTTCTGTATTGTTTACTCTCGCACTGTTCGCCACGCTCAGCCATGCACTCTCCCTGGACACCACCCCGGTTCCCGGCGGTATTGCCGTGATCACCCTGCCGGCGGACGCGGACCCGGCTTCGGCACGCTACGGTGACAAAAGAGTTCTGGTAACAAAAAACAACGACAGGTACCTCGCCATTGTCGGCTTGCCGCTGACAACCATACCCGGCAGACATTTTCTCAAGCTGACAGACCGACAGGGCAAACACCTGAACCTTGGTTTCCAGGTCGAAGACAAGTCCTATGAAGAGCAACACATCACCATCAAGGACAAGCGCAAGGTCAACCCGGAAGAGCGCGACATGGAACGTATCACGCGCGAATCGAAACAGATCAAGAAGGCATTACGTCACTGGTCATCCCGGGAGAACGTGGTTACTGACTTCCGGCAACCGGTCGCCGGCCCCACCAGCAGTCCGTTTGGCCTGCGGCGATTTTTTAATGAACAGGCACGCAATCCGCACAGCGGGCTGGATATCGCCGCCCCGGAAGGCGCCCCGATACAGGCACCGGCACCCGGCACCGTGCTCGACACCGGTGATTTCTTCTTCAACGGCAACACGGTGCTGCTTGATCATGGCCAGGGTCTGGTCACCATGTATTGCCATATGAGCAAGATCGACGTCACCCCCGGGCAAACAGTCAACACTGGCGATAAACTGGGTGAAATCGGCATGACCGGTCGGGTCACCGGTCCACACCTGCACTGGGGCGTTAGCCTGAATGACGCGCGCATCGACCCGCTGCTGTTTCTACCGGAAGCAGTACCTGCCACTGTCACCAGCAAAGAGCCTGCACCCTGAAGGCACTGGAACCATATGAACCAGGCAACCTGAAACGTACATCTACGGACTGATGGGTGCGTCGCTGCGCTCCTTCACCCATCCTACGAAGAGCTAC
>DMKK01000066.1 GCA_003454335.1 Gammaproteobacteria bacterium
CGTGGTCAATGATGACCTGCACCTGGCAGCAGAGCTGGAAGACGGCAGTTGCGTGACCAGCCAGCAGCGGCTGACCGGCAAGGAAGTTGCGCCGTTGCAGTCACCCGTCAACCGGCTGTTCCTCTCCAGCCATCCCGACAAGCCCAAACCCGCGAAGGCGGAAATACGCAAAAAGAACCGGCGACTGATCCAGCAGGCAGAACTCATCTGTTACCCCCCCGGCAGTTTCTATTCAAGCCTGATCGCCAATCTGCTGCCGACTGGCGTCGGCTCAGCCATCGCCGGGACCAATTGTCCGAAGGTCTACATCCCCAATCTCGGGCAGGACCCGGAACAAATCGGCATGACCCTGGACAGTTCCATGCTGACCCTGCTCGATTACCTGCGTGCCGATAACACGGACAAGTGTCCCAACGGAAAGCTGCTGAATTTTGTGCTTATTGACAGCAAGCGGGGAAAATATCCGTCACCGGTATCTGCCCCGGTCATGAAGAAACTGGGTATCCGAATTATCGATACCCGGCTGATCAGCAAACAAAGCGCACCTTATTATGATGCTGAACTGCTGGTTTCTGCCTTGCTGTCCCTGACATAGGACCCGCAACTGCATAACGGTCAGCTTGCGAATCACATCCACATAATAAATTGTACTGGTCATGTAATTGTGATGTTTCTGTGATAGCTATATCCTGGATTCTGCCCTGCTGGTGTTGCTGGTCGCCCTGGTTGCGGCACTCACAGGTGGTCTGGTGGTATTTGCCTTGCAGACCCGTCGTTTGCGTGCTCTTGGAAATGTCATGCATCGCTATGCGGGAGAGGATGCAGATGGCCGCCTCGCCATCCGCTATCCGGGCAACACGCATGATGAAGTCGATGTCCTCGGGCAGCAGTTCAATGCCATGGCGGACAAGATCACCTCCCAGATCCGTGAACTCAAGCAGATGGACAATGTACGTCGTGAGATGGTCGCAAATATCTCGCATGATCTGCGCACGCCGTTGACAACCATGCGCGGCTATCTCGAAACATTACAGCTCAAACATGCGGAACTATCCGTAGAGGAACAGCAGCAATACCTGCAAACCGCACTCAGTCACAGTCAATGGCTGGGCCGGATGGTGGAGGAATTATTTGAGCTGACCCGGCTGGACTCATGCGAGTCAGTGGTCTTTTCCGAGCCCTTCTCCATGTGTGAACTGGTGCAGGACGTAACCCAGAAATTCCAGCTGCGTGCCCGGGAAAAGTCGATAAATCTTGGCGCCAGCCTGAATCCGGATGCGCCGCTGGTATACGGTGATATCGCCATGATGCAGCGGGTGCTGGAAAATCTGCTGGAGAACGGGCTGCGGCATACGCCGGCAGGCGGCAGCATCAGTATCGGTGTAGAAGAGGATTCAGGAAATATTGTTGTGCAGGTGAAGGATACCGGCTGTGGCATTCCTGCTGAAGATGTGCCGCGAATCTTCGAACGATTTTATCAGCAGGACAAGCATCGTTCCGGCAGCAACAGTGCCGGACTGGGACTGGCCATTGTTAAACGCATTCTCGAACTGCATGGCAGTGTCATCAATGTCAGCAGTGAACTCGAAAGAGGGACCACATTTTCCTTCCGTATTCCGGCAACACCCGTTGTTATAAATTCGTGATATTTGCGGGATAACCGTGTGACAGGGTGTCGTGATAATGAACTCCCGTTAACAAAGAATGGAGAGTTCTACTATGAAAACATTGAAAACACTCGGTACTGCCTGTCTGATAAGTGCGGCCCTGGTTGCAACGACAACCGCCTATGCAGAACGTGAAAAAGGGCGCGGCCACAGCGGCGCTCCGGTCGTATATGTCACTTCCCAGGGCCTGTACTACGACTCGATTGTCGTGGTCGATTCGCTACCAATGAAAGGCAACTTCCAACAACTGATACCGGGCATGAACGGACTGTCGACAGAATTCGGGCCGGGTGAGGTCGGCCATTTAGGTGGCCGCTGGTGGATTGACGATGGCGACGGTGAGATGAACGAAGGTGACAAGTTCTTCCTGTGCCCGCTACTTGGACCGGGGCGTGAAAACCCGTAATAGCTGACTTCCGGTCAAGGACGGTGACAATCGGGACAAATCCTTATTTGTCACCGTCCCTTTTTCCGCCATGAATCACCGGCTACGTTTCCTGTACCAGGCAAATAATCAGTAGCGGAAAGCCGGAATCCAGTTCAAAAGATTCAGCCGGTTACCGGATCCCGGCCTTCCCCGGGGTCAGGTTTCCTCACTGGCCGACTCACCGGCAGGGTGGCGTATATTGACCTGGTCGATACTGCGGTCCGAGGCTTTGACAATCCTGACCTCAAGGTTGTTGATGGTGAATATTTCACCCTCACGGGGGATATATTCCGTATAGCTCAGGATCCACAAACTTACCGTATCAGTTGGTTTTCCAGGCAGTTCCATATCGAAGAACGCCTCCACCACGCGCAGCTCGGTGGAACCCTCCGCAACAATCTCATTCCCTGAAATACTGTCGATTTCAAGGGGCTCGACATCACTCTCATCATAGATCTCGCCGACCAGTTCCTCGAGGAGATCTTCCAGTGTGACGATCCCCCTTACATCGCCATATTCATCCACAACAATCGAGAAAACCCGGTTACTCCGTCTGATCGTGGCAAACAGGTCATCGATGACCTGGTACTGCGACACAAACAGCGGCTCGTGGGCAATATTGCCCAGCCGTTCTTGCAGCTGCCCGTTAGCAGAAGCCCTGAGCAGATCCCGCAGATACAGTACCTTGATAAGGTTATCATTTTGCCCTGTAAACAGGGGAATCCGTGAATAGCGCTCCTGCAAGACAATCGGGATGGCTTCGGTAACCGTAAGCGACTCGCGCAGGGAGAATATCTTCCCCTTGGGCGTCATGACATCCCGGACCTTCAGATCATTAAAGGCAAATACCCGTTCGATAATTTTTCTTTCATTGTGCTCGATGGCACCTTCCTCGACACCGTATCCCAGCATCCCGATCAATTCCGACTCGGTAATCGTTGGATCACCCTTGCCCCCTGTCAGACGATAAACCCAGGCGGCGAATTTGGCGAAGAACCAGACCAGGGGATAGATCAGGCGCATGAACAGCAGCAAGGGATAAGCGACGAACAGTGAAATGCGCTCTGCATAACGCGTCGCCAGACTCTTGGGGGTAATTTCGCCAAACACCAGAATAAACAGGGTCAGCACACCAACGGCAATACCCGGTCCGGCACTGCCAAATTCCCGGGTCGCCATCACCGTTGCCAATGCCGAAGCACCGATATTGACAAGGTTGTTGCCAATCAGGATGGTCGTCAGCATCCGTGAAGGATCTTCCTTAAGCTGATACAGCGCCCCTGCCCCGGACCTGCCTTCCTGGACAAGGGCCTCTACCCTCGCCATGGATAATGCGATCAAGGCCGTCTCCGAGCCGGAAAACATTCCGGAGAGAACCAGCAACACCAGCAAGGTAACAATCTCCATCATGGTTTCATTCCAGCGTTCGTCCAGATCTGCCAAAACATCCGTTTGACCGGCCACCCGGAATTATCCAGGGCAACACCTTCCACACCCTGACTGATATTGATGGTTTGGTGCCGGTTGCACCTGTTTGCGGTCTTTAGCATTGCATGACTGGCAGCTTTAGTGAGAAAATGCACTATACAACAAACACAGTTTCAGGATCATCGGACCGTTTTGTCAACTTCGTGATCTGTCTGAATATTTGGTCTGGACAACAAACAAATGCGTAGCGAATTCTTTATTCCCGAAAATCTGGACCTCGAAGACCTGCAGTCCGCTCTTCAGAAAAACACCCGGACACTCGCAGAACCGTCACGGACAGTCTACCGGACGTACTTCGACAGTTTTGACTGGCGTCTGTATCTGGATAATTCCCTGCTTGAAGATACCCGTGACGGCAACGACCACACGCTGGTATGGCGAACCCTGAAAGGCGAAAACCGCTGTCCGCGATTAAAGCTGAGTGCAGCACCCCGCTTTGCCAGTGACCTGCCGCAGGGCCCTTTCCGCCAGCGCCTGGAACCGGTACTGGAAATGCGCGAACTCATCCAGAAATTCAGAATCCGCTCCAGCATCGACACCCTGCGCATTCTGAACAAGGACGAAAAAACGGTGGCCTACCTGGTGACCGAGAAAAACACCCTGCAACGGCAGCAAGGGGTTCGGTCCGGAAAACTTGCGGACCGTGCCATCATCATCCCGGTAAGAGGCTTCCCGAAACCCTGTAAGGAACTCGCAAAATTCCTGCAGCAGCAGGGTCTGACCCCCGCACAGGATGACCTCATGCTGGCAACCCTGGCCACGATTGGAGAAATACCGGGCAGCTACTCATCAAAACTGAACCTGAAGCTGGATCCCGCCATGCGTGCAGACCTGGCAACCAAAGGCATCCTGCACCGGCTTCTCGACATCATGGAACAAAATGAGGACGGCACGCGTACTGGTACAGACACCGAATTCCTGCATGATTACCGGGTCGCCATCCGGCGGACCCGTTCAGCCCTTAGCCAGATCAAGGCGGTATTCCCGAAACAGATCGTTGACCGTTACAAAACCGAATTTGCCTGGCTGGGACAAATAACCAGTCCCAGCCGTGACCTGGATGTCTATTTACTGGGCTTTGACAAGTACCGCGACAGCCTGCCTGCTGACATGCAGGCCGATATCGAGCCACTGCGTGACTTCCTCATCAGACACCAGAAACTTGAAAACAAGGCCCTGGTCAAGGCCCTGGGTTCGGCTCGTTACCGCCGGCTGATCAAGAACTGGCACACTTTTCTGGAGCAGCCGGTCAACGAACGTTCGACCTTGAAAAATGCCGGCCGCCCCATCCTGGAGGTTGCCTGCAAGCGGATCTGGCGGATCTACCGACTCACCATCCAGGAAGGTACGGCAATTAATGCGGAGTCACCTGCGGATGACCTGCATGAACTGCGCAAGACCTGCAAGAAGCTGCGTTATCTGATGGAATTCTTCCAGAGCCTGTTCCCGGCTGAAAAAATCAAGGCACTTATCCGGACACTGAAGACGCTGCAGGACAACCTGGGGGATTTTCAGGATTACGAGGTACAGGTAACAACCCTGAAAAAATTCAGTCACCAGATGGTCGCGGAAGGCAAGGTTTCACCGGATACGTTACTGGCCATGGGCATGCTGATTGATGGCCTGGAACGGCGCCAGCATCAGGCCCGGCACGAGTTTGCCGCCCGCTTCAACAATTTCGCCATGAAGGAAAACCGCAGCCACTTCCGAAAACTGTTCACCGGCTGCGCAGACGACACACAGGAAGTCTCACCGTGAAAGTGATCGCGACATATAACATCAAGGGCGGTGTCGGCAAGACGGCTACCGCGGTCAACCTTGCCTGGCTGGCGGCCCGCGAAGGCGCGCCAACACTGGTCTGGGACCTCGATCCTCAGGGAGCCGCCAGCTACTACTTCCGCATAAGGCCCAGGATCAAGGGAGGAGGCAAGCGACTGGTACAGGGCAAACGGGATCTGGATGATTTTATCCGCGGGACCGATTATGAACTGCTAGATCTCCTGCCGGCGGATTTTTCCTATCGGAATATGGACATATTTCTGGAGCAGGCCAAGAACCCGGTACACCAGTTGCATAAGCTGCTCAAACCCTTCAAGAAAGAATATTATTATGTCTTTCTGGACTGTCCGCCGAGCATCTCCCTGGTGTCGGAAAATATCTTTGATGCAGCCGGCGCGGTGCTGGTCCCGACCATACCGACCACCCTGTCACTGCGCACCTATAAACAGATCAGGAAATTCTTCCGGCAGGAGACACTGGACACGGCCAAGGTCATGCCCTTTTTCTCCATGGTCGACCGCCGCAAGCAGATGCACCGCTCAATCGTGGACACCCCGCCGGACTATATGGAAAACCTCCTGGAGACCGGTATTCCCTACGACAGTAATATAGAGAAAATGGGCAGCCATCGTGCCCCGCTGGGTGAATATGCCCCCAACAGCCGCTCTGCCCGTTGCTATGAGGCCCTGTGGGAGAATGTTAAAGATCAATTATCCCACTGGGAATAAGGACTCCTTCCCGGATCGATATTCACTCCCCGACTGGCAGTAAGTCAGGGCTAGCCGGCACTCCCCATGTTCACACACGTCGCGGCATCAACACTCGTAATAATTGATCCAGATCAAACAAACTCCATAAATCAGGCAACATCTATTGCCCTTGATTCAGCCTGATGCCAGTATCCATTTATTATTATAGGCGCCAATATAGGCGTGGTCGTCATATAAAAACATAGAGGGACAAGCAACATGAAAGCAGCCATTATAGATATTCCCGGCATCGGGCCGGCAGCAGCAGAGACACTGGCCGAACATCGCATCAGGACTCTTGCCAGCCTTGCCAGGGCATCTGTCGAGAAAATCGCCACCATCCCCGGATTCAGTGAAGCACGCGCCGCCAGGGTCATCGCCGCAGCCGCCGAACTGACTGCCGCTTCAGAAACAACCCCGGCAGCAGCAGACGAAGGGACATCAGCAAAAAGGGAAAAGACTGCCGGCAAAGGCAAGAAAGACAAGAAAGACAAAAAGAAGAAAAAAAACAAGGGGAAAGGCAAGAACAAGAAAAAAGACAAGAAAAAGAGCAAGGACAAAAAGAAAGGCAAAAAATAGCAGCTATTCACCGCCAGAGCGGTTCCTGCAGGTGGACAAGTCAGATGCAGGAGCGTGCTTGCAGGCGAACAGGGGTTTCCCAAAGCCCTGCCTCCCCCCGCTATATCATTCGCCAGCAAAGCTGGCTCCGACCATGTAGTTACCGTCTCGAATTAATTATCACATGGTAACAAAACGGTAACATTCCGCTGTTAAAGTTAGCCAACCTTACACTAGCGCAATTCTAATATTGCTCTAACACCAACCTAACAAACAAGTCACTCCAGCGACTGGAAAGACTGTAAACATCGGGAGAACGTCGCTGTTTATGCGGACTTGCCATAATACATTTAACAGGAGCTGTTAATCATGAATCCGAAAATCATTCTTGCCACCACCTTGCTGACGTCTTCCCTGCTGGCCTCCATGGCCCCGCAGGCACGTACCCTGATCCAGAACAAGGGCTCGGACACACTGGTCAATGTTGCCCAGGCCTGGGCAGAAACCTATCCCGAGGTTAATCCCGAGGTCGCTGTTGCTGTCTCCGGTGGCGGGTCTGGCACCGGCATTGCGTCCATGATCAACGGCACGGTGGATATCGCCAACGCCAGCCGCAAGATGAAGGATAAGGAAATGGACCTGGCCAAGAAAAACGGCCAGACACCGGTCGAACATGTCGTCGGCTATGATGCGCTGGCGGTTTTCATTCACAAAGACAATCCGATCACATCCATGTCGCTGGCACAGTTGAAGGATATCTACGGCCGGGACCCCAAGGTCACAAAATGGTCGGATATGGGCATCACTGTACCCGGCTGCAAAGACAAGATTGTGGTAGTGAGTCGGCAGAACAATTCCGGTACCTATGTCTATTTCAAGGAAACCGTGCTGGGCAAGAAAGGCAAATATCGTCAGGGAACACTGGACATGCACGGCTCCAAGGACGTCGTTGACCTGGTCGAGAAGACTCCCTGTGCCATTGGCTACAGCGGCCTTGCCTATGCCACGGATCATTTGAAGACAATCTGCATCGCCACAGACGGCGCCGACGCCTGTGTAACCCCGAGTGTTGCAACAGCCAGCGACCGCAGCTACCCGATTGCCCGTCCGCTGTTCATGTACACCAACGGCGAACCCCAGGGCGAAATCAAGAACTACATGGACTGGATCAAGAGCGACGCCGGTCAATGTATCCTGCTGAAAAAAGGCTATGCGCCGGCACGTGCGGTCAAATGTGATTAAGGTTTTGACTCAACCCTGTAGGAGCGGCGTCGCCTACA
>DMKK01000063.1 GCA_003454335.1 Gammaproteobacteria bacterium
CGGCGAGGACGCCGCTCCTACAGGGGTTATTATGATAATGCGACTAACGGGATTCACATAATGCCAACCCCCCAGGAATTCACCCTCGGCGGCGTCTACCTGCCACCTTTGCTGATTGCCGCACTGTTCGGTGTGCTCGCTGCCCTCGTAACGGCGCGTCTGCTCAACCGCTACCGGCTGTCGAACTACTTTTTTTATCCACCCCTGGTATTCCTTGCGCTGATGATTATCTATACAGTACTGATCGGTACCTTCCTTATCGGGATATAACGAGTGAAAATATCACGGAAATATCTGCTGACCGGATCCATTGTGCTGATTGCCGTAGCAGTCGTATTACTCAAATATCGGGATTACGTAGCGAACCCATGGACCCGGGACGGCCAGGTGCGTGCCGAGGTCATCCAGATCACGCCACGCGTGTCTGGCCCGATCGTCAGTCTGAACATAGTGGATAACCAGTTCGTGAAGGCGGACGCCCTGCTGTTTGAAATCGATCCACGCACCTTCGCGGCCAGTCTGGCACAAGCGAAGGCGCAGTATGACAGTGCCCGGGACAACTACGTGGCTCTGGAAAAACAGGTTGAGGCGGAAGCCGCCCAGGTCGAGGTCTCCCGGGCCGCGGTCCTGCAGGCAGAGAGTGCGATCAAGGAAGACGATGCCGAAATCGAAAAGAACCAGGCGGAGTTCAAACGCCAGCAGGAGATGCTGGCAAAGGAGGCAACCTCCAAAAAATCGATGCAACGGGCCAGGGCGAACTACCAGGTCGCCCTGGAACAACGCAAAGAGGCCGTGGCCGGCCTGACCCAGGCAAAGGCCACCCTGGCCCAGTCAGAAGCCGCCCTGGCAAAGGCAAAGGCAAATCTTGGCGCGCCGGGAGATGCCAACGCCAGCATTCGCGAAGCACAGTCCGCGGTCCGGCAAGCGGAACTGGATCTCGAGTTCACGCAGGTCAGGGCGCCAGTGGATGGCTATGTCACCAATCTTAACCTCAGGATCGGCAGCCAGGCGGTTACCAATCAACCGGCGCTGGCACTGGTGGATAGCGATAGCTACTGGGTCCACGGTTTCTTCAAGGAGACGCTCGTTGAAGACATCCGCAAGGGTAACAAGGCCATCGTCACCTTGATGTCCTATCCCGATACTCCGCTGCAAGGCTATGTCGACAGTCTGGGCTGGGGCATTGCCCAACAGGACGGCAGCACCGGTTTCGAGCTGCTCCCCAATGTCAATCCAACCTTCGAATGGATCCGGCTCGCACAGCGCGTGCCGGTCCGCGTCCACCTTGTGGATGTGCCGGAGGGGATCGAATTGCGTGTCGGCACGACGGCCTCCGTTTTGATCATGACCGGGGACAACGACACAGACAAGTCGGTGCCGGCACTGCCCAGTGCGTTACAGTGAACCGGGCAAAGAATAAATGCACCTGTAGGAGCGGCGTCCCCGGCGCGATTCCTGATCAGTCCTGTGGGAGCGCCGTCCCCGGCGCGAATCGCGGCCGGGAGGCCGCTCCTACAGCACCCATCCAGCTCCTGAGCGTGGAAAACGGCTTGCGTATCCAGTGCGCCACGATCGGAAGATGGCCATGAACAGACTTGTTTACGGTGCGCTTCGCACCACCCTCCCCGCCCTGTTGTTCTCCCTGTCGGCCTGTACCACGCTGGGACCGGACTTCGAAACACCCGAGACCGATATCGAAACGCAGTGGCTGGAGCGGGACAATCAAACGCTACAGACGGATGAGGCCGTCAACAGCGAGTGGTGGAAACTCTTTAATGATCCCGTACTGGACGCACTTGTGCAGCAGGCCTATCAGCAGAATCTGTCCCTGCAGATTGCCGGCCTGCGCATCCTGGAAGCCCGCGCCCAACTGGGGATTGCCATTGGTAACCAGTACCCGCAGCTGCAGGAAGCCGCCGGCTCGTTGAGCCGGGTCGATCTCAGCGAGAACGCGCCGAATTACAGCACAGCGGCCAATGAAGACTACTGGACCGCGAACGCAGGTTTCAATGCCTCCTGGGAACTGGACTTCTGGGGACAATTTCGGCGCGGCGTCGAATCGGCCAGTGCCAACCTGGGAACGCAAATCGCCAGCTATGACAATGCGCTGGTATTACTGACCGCAGATGTCGCCAGTGTCTACATCCAGATCCGCACCCTGGAAGAACAGCTGACCGTCGCGCGTTCCAATATCGAGACCCAGGAGAAAGGCTACCAGCTGGCGGAAATCAAGTTTCGGGCCGGAGACACCAGCGGACTCGACCCTGCACAGGCGCTGACCCAGCTGCGCAATACCCAGGCCCAGGTCCCGACGCTGCAGGGCCAGCTGCGCCAGGCGTTGCATGCCCTGAGTATTCTGCTGGGCATGCCGCCCCGTGATCTCGGTGCCTTACTCGGCGAGGGCAACATCCCGAATGCCCCCAAGGAGATCGCCATCGGTGCACCGGCAGAGCTGTTACGCCGGCGGCCCGACATTCGACAGGCCGAACTGCAGGCAGCCGCGCAGAATGCCCAAGTCGGTATTGCGGAAACCGCGCTTTATCCCCGCTTCAGCCTGCTGGGTTCGATCGGCTATACCACCAGCGACACTAACCAGAGTGATATGAGCGATATCTTCAAAACCGACAGCTTCGGTTATTCATTCGGCCCCTCGTTTTCCTGGCCGATCCTTAATTACGGCCGCCTGAGAAATAATGTACGTACCCAGGATGCGCGTCTGGAAGAATCGATTATCAACTACCAGAACACCGTGCTGGAGGCGGCCCGCGAGGTCGAGGACGGACTCGCCGGTTTCATCGGCGCAAAATCAGCAGCCGGGTATCTGGGTGATAGCGTCAAGTCGGCCCAGCATGCCGTGGACCTGTCCATGATCCAGTATCGCGAAGGTGCAACTGACTTCCAGCGGGTGCTGGACTCCCAGCAATCATTACTTGCCCAACAGGATCAATACACGGCTGCGAAAGGAAATATCGTCCTTAACCTTGTGAGCACCTACAAGGCGCTCGGTGGCGGCTGGCAGATTCGTGAAGGCAAGGAGTATGTGCTGGAAGCGCGGCAGCAGAAAATGCGCGAACGCACCGACTGGAGTGGGCTGCTTCCAGGGGAGCCATTACCTGAAGACCTGCCAGCAGCACCCGGAAAGCAACCACTGTTCAACAAACCGGACTGGTAAGTTCAAGTCTGTAGCAACAGACACCGCACCCATCAAAACAAGTATCATAGGCTGGATGAACAGGACAAACCCATGAGCCTGGCGACTATTGGTACAACTGCCGCCGTGACGCTGCACCTGCTCATCGAGCTGGCGCTTATCATACGTATCCTGCTGTTGCCGCGTCGGCAGCCAGCCTCACGGATCGCCTGGATCGTTGTCATTGCCACGCTGCCGATAGGTGGCATTCTTGCCTACCTTCTCTTCGGCGAAGCGAATATCGGTCGCCGTCGCATCGCCCGGGTGCGCGAGGTCATCAGGGAAATGCCCGACTTCCCGGCGGCCGTACCCGGTGACGAGGCAAATCTCGAGGCGAACGTACCGGAACAATATCTGCATCTCTTCCGCATCGGCCAGTCGATCAGCACCTTCAACCCCATCGGTGGCAACACGGCGCAGCTGCCTGCGGATTCCAACGCTGTGATCGATGCGCTGGTCGCGGACATCGATGCGGCCGAACAGCACGTCCACCTGATCTTCTACATCTGGCTGCCGGATGGCAACGGCTGCAAGGTTGTCGAGGCGCTGCAGCGCGCAGCGCGCAGCGGCGTACAGTGCCGGGCCATGGCCGACGACCTCGGCTCGCGCAGCATGATTCATTCAGAACACTGGCAGGCCATGCAGGACGCCGGAGTGCATGTGGCCGTGGCCCTGCCGATCGGCAACCCCCTGTTGCGACCGTTCAGAGGCCGTATCGATCTGAGGGATCATCGCAAGATCGTCGTCATCGACGGACACATCACCTACTGTGGCAGTCAGAACTGCGCCGACCCGGAGTTCCGCGTCAAACCGAAGTATGCACCCTGGGTAGACGCCATGATGCGCTTCGAAGGTCCCGTCGCCACCCAGAACCAGTTTCTGTTCGCCAGGGACTGGACAACCTACGCGGGTGAAAACCTCGATGAGTTATTGCGCCAGCCGATAGCGGCACCCCGGCCGGGTCTTCCCGCACAGGTAGTTGCCACCGGTCCGACGGCACGCCCTTCGGCCATGCCCGAGGTGTTCCAGTCCCTCATGTATGCTGCCCGGCGCACGCTCGTCATCACCACACCCTACTACGTACCCGACGAATCCATGCAAAACGCGCTCTGTGCAGCTGCATACCGTGGCGTGGACACGACCATCGTCTTACCTGCCAGAAATGACTCGTGGGTGGTAGCAGCAGCAAGCCGCAGCTACTATGCCGACCTGCTCACGGCCGGGGTAAAGATCCACGAATACGAGGGCGGCTTGCTGCACACGAAGTCGCTGACACTGGACGGGGAAATCACACTGATCGGCTCGGCGAACATGGACCGTCGCAGCTTTGACCTCAACTACGAGAACAACATCCTGTTCTGTGATGCCGACCTGACCGCCGTCATGCGGCAACGC
>DMKK01000069.1 GCA_003454335.1 Gammaproteobacteria bacterium
CCTCTGGGCCCTGGGCTGTAAATCAGGTCGCAAGTTACCGGTCCCTAACAGCGACGCACCCAACTGTGTCTCCGGTGTTGCCTTCCTGGAGGCCTTTAACAAAGGCACTCTAAAGGTCACAGCCGACAGGGTCGTGTGTGTGGGTGGTGGTGATACCTCGATTGACGTGGTCTCCGTTGCCCGCCGCCTCGGCAAGATCAATACGCTCGGCAAGGAAGACCGTCCGGAACAGGTCATTGGTGGCTACGTTGCCCATGATTCCGCCTTTGCCGCAGCACGTGAAGGTGCCGAAGTCACCCTGACTTCCCTGTTCGAACGCGAGGAAATGACCGCCACCGAACACGAAGTCCATGACGCACTCCACGAAGGTGTGCGGATTGACAACGGTGTGATGCCACTCGAGGTTGTCCTGGACGACAATGGTCGTGCCACGGCACTGAAGATGGCCAAGTGTACTATGGAAGACGGCCGCCCGATCCCGACCGAGGGTACCGAGTATACAATTGAATGTGATCTGATTGTTTCGGCCATTGGCCAGGGCGGTGACCTGTCCGAGGGTCTTGAGTCACTCGATAACGGTCGTGGCCTGATTGACGCCGATGTCTTCTACCAGGTACCGGATCGCAAGGGTCACTTTGTCGCCGGTGATATTATCCGCCCGCACCTGCTGACAACCGCTATCGGTCAGGCTTCGATTGCCTCGGATAGTATCGACCACTATCTGAANNCATGAAGAGCAGAAGAAACGTCCGAAAGTCGATGTGCATCACTTCGAACTGATGCAAAAACTGAGCGAAGCCAGCCTGACGCCGGAGGGATACGAAGTAGAAAAAGAAGGTGACTTGCGTGGCACCGACGACGCCAGGTATGCCGTACACAACTACGAGGACCGCGCCAGCGCGGAAATCATCGCCTCAGACCGGCTGTTCCTGGGGCACTTCCCGTTTACTCCGCGCAACAAGCGCAGTTCCAGCGGTCCGTCAGCAGATGAAGTGCTGGGCCACTTTGCGGAACGTGGCGTCGGCCTGACTACCGAGCAGGCCGTCAGCGAGTCCGGTCGCTGCATGAGTTGTGGTATGTGCTTCGAGTGTGACAACTGCGTGATCTACTGCCCGCAGGATGCCATTTTCCGCGTTAAGAAAGACCAGGCCACCACGGGTCGTTATGTCGATACTGACTACACCAAGTGTATTGGCTGCCACATCTGCGCTGATGTTTGCCCGACCGGCTACATCGACATGGCCATGGGTGATCACTAACCGCGAATCATTGACACATGATTAAATACAGCCTCATTACACTGCTATTCAGCCTGCTGCTTGGCGCTTACACGCCAGGCATGGCGGGTGATGCCAGCTCGGACGAGAATGCCTCGGGTCCGTTCATCCCCAAGGCCCAACGTCGCTACAGCGATACACAGGGCTGCGTTGAACCGACTGAGGAGATGCGTAAAAACCATATGGAGTATATTCTCGATCAGCGGGATGCGACCATGCACGCAGGCATCCGTACAAAACAGCACAGCTTGACGGAATGCATTAATTGCCACGTCAGCGATGCCCCCGATGCACCTCGCGTCGACAGCGAGCAGCACTTCTGTAACAGCTGCCATACCTACGCCAGCGTCAGCATAGACTGTTTTCAGTGTCACGCAGACCGGCCGGTCAAGCCACGCTTCCAACCCCTGTCAAAGCGCGGTGGTTACCCGGTAAAGACCGGGGCGGATCACGACGCTGCACTCACACCCGCACAGCCGCAGGTGCTTGCAAACGAGGGTATTGGCAATGAGTGAAGAATCGAACATCGATATTTACCGCCGCCGCTTCCTGAGTGGCACGGCAACCGCGGCCGCCGGGCTTGCGGTCGCGCCCGGCGTACTGCTGACCGAAGTTGCGCATGCCAAACCGGCTGATCAGGCAGTGACCAGCGATGTCCGCTGGGGCATGCTGATTGATACCAGCAAGTGTGACAATGGCTGTGATGACTGCGTTACCGCCTGCAATGAAGAACACAATCTGGAAGGTTTCGGTCGTCCGACCACGGATGCCCAGTGGATTCGCACGGTCACATTGAAAGACAAACAAACAGGAAACGTCCAGACGCTACCCATGCTGTGCCAGCACTGCGAACACCCGCCGTGCGTGGATGTCTGCCCGACCGGCGCATCCTTCAAGCGTGAAGACGGCATTGTGCTGGTCGACAAGCACATCTGCATCGGTTGCCGCTACTGCATGATGGCCTGCCCCTACAAGGCACGTTCCTTTGTCCATGAAAAACTGCATGACCAGATGCCGTACTCTCCTCGCGGCAAGGGTACTGTCGAGTCCTGCACCTTCTGCGTACATCGCGTGGATGAAGGTATGTCACCGGCCTGTGTTGAAGCATGCTCGGCTGAAGATCACCACGCCATGACGTTCGGGGACATGAACGACCCTGACAGTGAACTCTCTCAACAATTGAAGCAATACAGCAGCCGCCAGATTCGTGCCGATCTGGAACTCAATACCGGCGTGCGCTACCGGGGAATCTGATGAAGGAACTCGTATTCAAGGAAATCGATGGTGGCAAGCCGTTTTACATGCTGCTGGCATTCATGGGTCTGTTCGTACTGACCGCATTGGGCGCTGCCTGGTACATGGAACACAATGGCCACTGGGTCACCGGCATGAACAACCAGATCGTCTGGGGCACACCCCATGTGTTTGCCGTGTTCCTGATTATTGCGGCGTCCGGCGCACTGAACGTCGCGTCTATCAGTTCTGTATTCCAGAAAACCGCCTATAAACCGCTGGCACGCCTGTCCGGTCTGCTGGCAATTGCACTGCTGGTGGGTGGTCTGGCGGTGTTGGTACTCGACCTCGGTCGTCCTGATCGCCTGATCATCGCCATGACATACTACAACTTCAAGTCCATCTTCGCCTGGAACATCATGCTCTATACCGGTTTTATGGCCGTTGTCGGCGTGTACCTGTGGATGATGATGGAACGCAAGATGAACGGATTCACGAAAGCCGCAGGTACAGCTGCTTTTATCTGGCGTCTTATATTAACAACAGGTACTGGCTCTATTTTTGGCTTTATTGTCGCCCGCCAGTTTTATGACTCAGCCCTCTACGCACCAATGTTTATCATCATGTCCTTTTCATTCGGACTGGCCATCTTCATTCTCGTATTAATGGCAATATACTCAGGCACTGGTCGCCCACTGGGTGATGCTATCCTGTTCCGTTTAAAGAACCTTTTAGGTGTCTTTATTGCAGCGGTTTTACTCATGGTGACCATTTTCTTCCTTACCGGCCTATATGCTACAGAACATCATGATGTAGTAGCTTTTATCCTTAACGGTAACAATATTTACACCAAGCTCTTCTGGGTAGTTCAGATAATCATGGGTAGCCTGGCCCCTCTCGCACTACTCTACAATCCGGTAACAGGTACCTCACGTGCATGGATTGCCATCGCATCAATTCTTGTAATTCTGGGTGGTCTGGCCCAGATTTATGTCATCATCATTGGTGGGCAGGCCTTCCCACTGGTTATGTTCCCAGGAATGGAAGTAAGCAGCAGCTTTACTGATGGTGTTATTGCATCATATGGCCCTAGCCTGCCAGAATTTCTGCTTGGATTTAGTGGCATAGCTATCGCTCTAATCATTGTCACACTTGCTCTGAAAGTGCTTCAATTTGCACCGAATAGCCTTGCCGATGCGGATGTGGATCCGCATTACGCAGCGGCAAAATAATATATTGAACCACAACAACGCTAAGGCGCAAAGAAAGAAAATATTATTTCTAGATATTTAATACCCTGGCGTCCTTTGCGCCTTTGCAGTTAGTATTAGCTGCCTTTTTCGTGAGCTGACGGTTCATAAGTCACAAACTGTTATACTGCGTGCACCATGACCACTCCTCGCGTATTCATCTCAGCCGCACATAAATCATCTGGTAAGACAACCATAAGCATAGGACTGTGCGCAGCGTTAAGTAGCATGGGTAAGAATGTCAGCCCTTTCAAAAAAGGGCCGGATTATATAGATCCTATCTGGCTTTCCCATGCTGCCGGCAAACCCTGTTATAACCTCGATTTCTACACTTCAGATTCTGAAGAGATTCTTGATACTCTGGTCAGGCAGAGTCAAGGATCTGATATCTCAATAATAGAGGGTAATAAAGGACTCTACGATGGCCTGGATCTTGATGGCAGCAATAGTAATGCCGCACTGGCGGTATTAAGTAAAACACCTGTTATTCTGGTTATTGACTCAAGAGGCATGACACGTGGCATTGCCCCTCTGATTCTGGGCTATC